>CAZHLC010000127.1:0-8818 GCA_964532545.1 uncultured Leptospiraceae bacterium
GATCATTGCCGTTCATGCCGACGACCCCGAATACAATCATTATACCGATGTAAGCGAGCTGCCGCCCCATAAAGAGCGCGAGCTGCGTCGTTTCTTTTTAGACTACAAGGCCTTAGAACATTCTGATGGCACGGTCGAGGTCGATGAGTTTCAGGGCCTGAGTCGGGCACAAGAAGTGATTGTTGAATCGGTGCGGCTGTACCGCCATGACTTTCTGAAAATGTAGTTTTTCACACAAAAACTCGCCCATAGCAGGGTAAACAAGAAGGCTTTACAGAGGCTCTCAAGTTTTAAAGGCTGCTGCGTTGCGCCTTTTGCACTTGAAATGCTGGCCTATGCTACTATTTTGCCGCCAACAAGCTGATCTATGACCTGGCAAACACATTGGTATATCATTACCCACCTTGCGTGGATCGGTTTCTGCCTGCTCTCTTTCACCCTCACCCAATTGTTTTTTTATTTCAGGCGCTACCGCCATAGCGAGCGCGATGAAGAGGTGGCCGCCCGTAACCCTACTGCCATAACTAACCAGTTTTTTCGCGAGTACTGGTACTGGCTGATTCGGCCGCTATTAAATCTGTTTCCCTCGATGAACCTCCCATTCGATGGAATAACCCGGTTTTCGGTGGTGGTCGGTCTGGGGGCTGGCGTAGCCTACGCCTACGGCCATATATCAACGGCGGGCTGGCTGCTCTTGGCCTCTGGTGGTCTTGATACCCTCGATGGCCAGTTGGCCCGCGAGCAGGGCATCAGCAGTGACGCCGGCGCCTTTTTCGATTCAGTGATGGATCGCTATGCCGACTTTTTCGTATTTGCTGGCATTGTTCTGCGCTTCACCATTATGGATGAAATTCTCAATATACCCAACCCTAACCCGGGCGAAATCAATACCTACCTGGTATTGCTGACGCTGCTGTGTATGCTGGGTTCGAATCTGATATCATATTCGAAAGAGCGTGGTGTCAACCTGGGTGCCCCACAAGAAAGCTCGGGGCTGATGCAGCGCGCTGACCGCGTTGTGGTATTGGGCGTGGCCTCGATACTTGACCCGTTTATCATTGTGATTGCCCGGGCGATTACTGACGCGCCGCTGGTCAACTTTCACTATCTACTGGGTGGTGGTCTCGCCATGATCGCCTTTTTTGGTAATTATACAGCCATCAGGCGTATTATGCGTATTAAGAAAAACCTGGCGAACAAAAGCGAATAGAAAGAAGGTTTTCATTTTGCCTTCGAAATTTTCGCCAGCTTCTTTTTAAAATCATAGTTTGCGTGAGATAAAATGTTTAGATTCTTACTAGCCTTCGTGCTGTTGCTATGTATTTGCCAGGGTGTAAACAGTAGCCCAGTGCCAGATAAAAAGAAAATGTATTTGAACCTGGCTTATTATATGAAATACAGAGGCGTGTGCATTGAGATTTACTCTGACAAAAAAGATTTAAAATCAAAATTTGCCATGCCTGCAGGTGCCGAAAGGGTTAGCTCATGTAAGAAAATAACAGAAAAGGTGGTGGCCACTTGTAAAGATGTCTTCACCGTTTCGCAGTTGTCTGATTTTTTTCGCGATGCTGTAAAGAGAATTTATCCCGGTGCCCAGATAACACATGAAGTAAACTATTACACAGAAAGAGCTAATTCCGGGCTCTATAAAAAAGAATGTCTATCTAAGAATATGGGTAAAGGGCATGCATCAAAGTGGGTTGACCATTGAATCATTGCAGTATCTTTTTTGCTGCTAACGCTGTATTTTAGTTCTAACGTTGTGTTTCTTTATCTGATTTATCTGCTGCTTCTATTTCCCCTTCTACCCATTGTTTTATACCAGGCAATTCGGGTTAAGAAAACCGTGCCAAAGATTGCAGAAGCTGAAAAATTAGATTCAATTACAAAGAACTCGAAACACAACATTCTGCTATTAGGAGAATCAGCCTTTGCCGGGGTCGGCGTTAAGTCTAATCTACAGGGCATTTCTGGCAAGTTTGCCAAATATCTGAAAAGCTACTCGAAGAAAAAAGTCAGTTGGCAGCTGTTTGCAAAAAATGGTTACACGGTAAACGATATCAATGATAAGATTCTAACCCGCCTTGAAGCTGGTATCAAATTAAAAAAAGTGAGCTTGATTGTGATCGGCATTGGTGGCAACGATGCTTTTCAGATGAATGCGCCCCTTGTATTCACAAAGAATATCAAAGCCATGATAACAATATTACAAAATGAATTTTCTGGTATTCCCATTGTGTTTGCTAACATGCCGCCTGTCTATGAATTTCCTGCGTTTACCCGCTTGATGCAGTTTTTCTTAGGTGGTATGGTAAAACTGTATCGAAAAGAGCTGATCAAGATCAGCAACAAGTTTGAAGGTGTTTACTTTTATGCAGACAGAATTCATTTTGCTACCTGGCAGGCGAAAGCCCCTGAGGGTACAAAGATTGAAGAATTATTCAGCGATGGGGTACACCCTTCTGCCTTAGCTTATCAGATTTGGGCGAAGGAACTCTTTGAGTTTTCGAAGCAGAGGTTGAAGTTGAAATAGTTTCTTCTCACGGCCTTAAGGATGGCTTTCCAAGGAGTAGTGACATATTGTATATTAAAATTTAAGAGTGAGACCTTTCCAGCGGGTTTTAGACCAGAATTGTTCTTGTAAATTTTCGGTAGCATGGCTGCTTACGTAATAACTCAGGTTATGCCCTGGTTATTGAAGAGGTTTTCATTGCGTTGGCTTTTGACACTCATTTTGATTACGCTCATGTGGTCTTGCTCAGATGCCTCAACAGATGAAGCTCTAAGTGGGGCCTTTCTTGGCGAGGCACTTTCTATTACACCTGCTACGGTTACGGTGGCTGTTGATCAGGTTCTGAATTTCTCAGCTAGCAATGGTATCGAGCCTTATACTTACCAGGTTTTTCTCGGCAGCGGCAGCATCAATGGCAGTTTCTATACCGCCCCGGCTGACGTCGGCGAAGCCATCGTGCGGGTAACTGATGCCCGCGGTAAAAGCTCATTTGCCAATGTTACCATAAGCTATCCCGCATGCCCGACTGGTTATATTCCCGTGCCGCCGGCCCCAGCCTTGGGCACAAACACGGCCTTCTGCATAGCGAAGTATGAGATGAAATGCGCGGCTTCAACCAGCGGTACCTCGTGTTCTGGCCAGCCCATATCTCAGGCGGCAAATCGACCATGGGTCAATGTTACGCATGCCGAGGCAATCAGCGCATGTGCATCATTAGGCAGCGGCTATGCACTTATGTCGAACGCCGAGTTCATGACCATTGCCCGCAACCTTGAAGCCTCTGGCCCGAACTGGCGCTTTGGCATTGTAAATTCTAATGGTGCAATTAAAGGTCACTTTGATAATAATCCCAGCAACACGCTCGCAGCCACTACTGATGATGCCGATGGTTGTTTCGGAACCGGCAACAACTGTAATGGTGCCTGGTTCACTGATCAACGCAACCGCCGTACTTTCAATTTAACAAATGGTCAGATCATTTGGGATATTTCAGGCAATGCAGAAGAATGGGTTAGTACCACATTCAGTCAGACAGAGAAACCCTACGATGCCAGTGACGGGGGGCCACATGATGGCTGGCGTGATTTTAATGTTATTGATACGTATCCGGCTGGCAGCGGCGCCGAAATGTTCTTGCCCTTAAATACGGGTTTAGACCAACTTGGTGCTTACCATGCGCATAGCACATCCTCAACCGCTCTGACCCGGGGTGGTTATCACGGGGGCAATAACGCAGGCATGTTTACGACCTATTTTTATCCGCCGACATGGACTTTTGCTTCAAGGGGGTTTCGCTGTGTCTTTCGCCCCTAGAAGCCTGGGTATCGTACTACTGATGCTTTGCTTTTGCTGCTCTGGCAGTACTACCGACGAAACCCTTGCAGGCAATTTTCTGGGTGAGGGGTTGAAAATATCACCCGGGGCTGTTGAGGTTGCTGCTACCCAATCAATTCAATTCTCTGGTACCAATGGTTACCCACCATATTCTTATGCTTTAGTGAATGGCGGCGGCACTTTGAATAATGGTAACTATACAGCACCGACCGCCCTTGGGCTCGCTGTGGTGAGCATCACAGACGCGCGTCAGAATGTTGATTATGCAAAGGTGACTATTGTAAACCCACCCTGCCCACTGAATTATATTCCCGTGCCTGCTAACCCGGCTCTTGGTACAAATGAAGATTTCTGCATTGCCAAGTATGAAGCCAAGTGTGCCTCAGACACCACTGGGCTCAATTGTTCTTTTCCCCCGGTTTCTCAACCTGAGAATCAGCCCTGGGTTCAAATCGCATATGTTAACGCCCTGCTTGCCTGTTCACAATTAGGTTCGCGCTATCATCTGGTAACGCGGGCCGAATCAATCACTGTAGCGCGCAATCTTGAGGCTGTTGCAACAAACTGGAGCTCTGGTACAGTGGGCGCAGGTTCGCTTAACGCTGGTCATGCCGACAATTCTCCGGGTCAGAATTTGGCAGCCACAGCTGATGACAATGACGCATGCTTTGGTACAGGTAACACCTGTTCAGGTACCACCTTTGATAGTCAGCGGCGTACGAATGTGCTGTCAAATGGTCAGGTAATTTGGGATTTCACTGGCAACGTGGCTGAAATGTTGCTAGAGCCAGTCTCTCAGGCCAATAAGCCCTACGATGCCTCTGATGGTGGCCCTGTGAACCCAAATAGGTACTGGTCACAAATCGATACTTTTCCTGCGGGCGATTCTCAAATGTGGTTGCCGGCCTTTGCGAATGGCGTTTATTTTGGCCAGGGTTCGGGTTATACAATAATTCGCCGCGGGGGGCAACGCGGCCAATGGTGGACAAACCCTTTTCACATTGAATTTAATGGTGACTTCAATTCACTTTCAAGCGTAAAAGGGTTTCGTTGTGCCTACCGCTAAACACCTAACACGCTGGGTTTTGTTGCTTTTCTGCTTTGTTGTGCCGCAAATTGTCATGGCTGCAAAAAAAAAGGTGCTTATCTTAGATTTTCTCAACTCTGAGAATTTACCTGAATACAAATATCTTGAGGCCTCAATTACAGAAGCCGTGCAGGCCTCATTGAAAAAACGCTTTGTTTTTGAAGAAACGCCACGTGCTAGCTGGCAGGCTCTTGCTGAAAAAAACTACATGTATAAAGAAGACAACTTCACCAAGAGTGTTACCATGAACCTTGGGCTACTGGCTAAGCAAGATGTTGTCATTGCCGGAAAATTCCGCATAGATAAATCAACCGAGCCAGCTACAGTAATCACTGAAGTGCGCATTGTTGATGTGGCGGGCCGAAAGCAGGTTGCCAGCTTCACTGAGAATGGCCCTGCCGGCTCGGGCATTTTCAACACAATAAATAAGATTGCCCAGAGAATTGCACTTGAGTCTAAAAGTGTTCTGCCCAGCCCCGAAGAGTGGGCCCGTACCCAGTTAACTGAAACAAAAAAAGACCCCTGGTTTAGAAATTGGGGCGTGGGGGCCCGGGCTGGGGCCGGGTTTTATGCTCTTGGCTATGCAGACAGAATTGCCGCCAGCCAGCCCCTGCTAGGGTTGAGTGCAAGGGTCGATTTGCCCAAGCTGTGGCCGGGGCTGGTTACTCAATTTGAGTTTAATTATTTTACACACTCACCAATCGAAGGCAAGAACCCCGCCATTGCTGGCCTCGCACTTAACACCGCGAACTATGTACTGGGGCAATATCTGGGGCTAGAGTATGATCAGTTGCCCTATGTGACCGTAATGCCGAAAATCGGGTTTGGTTACGTGCTGCAGAATACCAGTGTAAGCGGGGCTGCTACCACCAGCTTGAATAACAGTTTCATCTTTGTTGGGGCAGGGGTTGACGTGCTCTATGGTTTCGGTGAGTATTATCAAGGGGTTCTTGGCTTGCAGATTCTTACTGAATTCGAATCAGGCAATGTGACGCTTCACAATTCAATAGCCCTTGGTATAAATTATTTCTTCGAATCTCAATAAAGTACCTTTGTATAAATCAGTTTTTTTGACTTAATATCTCTCGCGGTCACATATGCGTGAACTTTGTCTGGTTCTATCTGCTGAAAGCCCGGCGCTGAATACTCGATACAATTGTGTAATACTGGCTTCACAAGGGTGGGGCGGCTCAAATTCTTCGATGGCAAGATCATCATATTCTACTGGCAAAAAGCCAAACAAGAGAATATAGCTGCGAAACAGCTTCTGCGGGGCCTCAATTGAAGCGGGCAAGATATCTGGGCCCGGGGCCGTCATGCGCAGCCAGGGCGAAAACTCACGGTTAAGGGTCTTCTTGGCTGCCGTGTGCTGCCACAGGGCTTCGGCTGGGGCAGCTACCTCAGATGAAAATGATAACGAGATCATAGAGCTGGTAGGGAAGTTATTGTTTTCTGGCAACCTTTTCAAGTGAATCATTCAATCAGAGATGGGTCTAAGACCCACCCAATAGACCCGCCCCTGAAGTGATAAGAATAGAAAACCACTTGCTGGGCTGAATTTAAAAGCAGCTCTGACAAAGTGAGCAACGACCAGAAAGAAGAGATAAACCTGCCAGCTGATCTACAAGAAGCATTTGATCTTATTTGCCAGGGCATTGAAGAAGTTCTACCTGCCAATGAGTTGAAAAAGAAACTGCTGAAAAGCAAAGAGTCAGGCAAGCCCCTGATTGTGAAGGCTGGCTTTGACCCCACGGCCCCCGACCTGCACCTGGGGCACACCGTACTGTTACAGAAACTGCGGGTTTTTCAAGACCTGGGCCACGAAGTGAATTTTCTGGTAGGTGATTATACCGCCATGATTGGTGACCCCACCGGCAAGTCAGAAACCCGCAAACCTCTCAGTGAAGAGCAGATTTTAGAAAATGCCAAGACCTATACCGACCAGGTGTTCAAAGTGCTCGATCACAAAAAGACCAAGGTTGTGTTTAATTCAAAATGGTTACGCTCGCTTGATCTCAAAGCAATCATCGAACTGACTGCGAAATATACCGTGGCCCGCCTTATTGAGCGTGATGATTTTAACAAGCGTTACAAGGCCGGCCAGCCCATCTCACTGGTTGAGTTTATGTACCCTCTGATGCAGGGCTATGACTCAGTGGCCATGTTTGCAGATGTTGAGCTCGGTGGCACCGACCAGAAGTTCAACCTGCTGGTGGGCCGCGACCTGCAGAGCCAGTATGGGCAAGAGCCCCAGTGTATCATCACCCTGCCTCTGCTGGTGGGCCTTGATGGCGAAAAGAAAATGAGCAAGTCGCTCAACAACTACATTGGCATTCAAGAAGAACCCATTGAGATCTTTGGCAAAGTAATGAGCCTGTCTGATGAATTAATGTGGAACTATTACCTGTTGGTTACTGACCTGAACGCCGAACAGGTTGAGAATTTGAAGAACCAGGTTGCCCAGGGCAATATACATCCCAAAGAAGCCAAGGCTAAGCTGGGTCTCTCTTTGATCAGTCGCTACTATACCAAAGAAGAAGCTGATGAAGCCCAGCAAGAATGGGAACGTATTCATGCCCCCAGCCAGCGCGGCCTGCCCGATGAAATTGATACCTATACCCCCACCGAAGATCTAATGCAAGATGGGGCCCTGGGTTTATTAAACGCCCTGAGTCGCTCGGGCATGGTAAAATCAAATGGTGAAGCCCGGCGCATGGTGCAGTCTGGTGGGGTGCATCAAGTGCAGCTTGAGGGTGATAATCTGGTTGAGAATACCATAAAAGATCACTCGCTCACTCTGGGCCCCGGAGAATACATCTTTCGTCTTGGTAAACGCAAATTTATCAAGGTTTTGATTCCAGAATAGCTAATTTACCCCTTTTAGGGGCGTTTGTGTTTGACAGCTTGTCAAAAAACCATTGTTGAGCTACATCAGCATGAAAACGCGCCTTTTACTCTCAGCTCTTTTAGTTACCTTAATTATCAATTGCCGGGGTAATACGGTTAAGTTGTATCTTGAAGAAACACCTCGAGAAATCAACTCGGTCTACCTGTACAGTTCAGCTACAGGTGGCCTGCCCGCAGGTACCGCCCGTGCCTTTTTGAGGCTGGCTGCCACCAACACCAACAAACTGTTTTTGCTTGAAGCTCTTTCTGGCGAGGTGATGATTGATGGCCAGGGTGTTAACTACGCCCTGCTGATTAAGGCGGCATCAATTGAAGAAGTGCGGCAGCTCAAAGCCCAGGTTGAGGCCAGAGCCCTGGGGCGCAACCAGAACCTGGTTGTAGGCCACATTGCCGTACCCCGGGCTATCAGCACTGATTTGAGTAACAGCGATTACGTCGCACTGGCCCTTGAGACACGCAACCGCTCTTATCTGCGACTGTCTGCTTCAGGCAAAGAAAGCCAGCTGAAGTCTGAAGATAATTCATTTCTGAAAAAGACACCTGCTACTGTTATTGAAACTGGTTTTGTGATTTCGGGCAGCGATGTACATGTCTTACGCATCTTTGGCCTTTCATCTGCTTATGAGTGGGGCAACCTTGAGAAAGAGGGCATTTACCGCCGAACTCTGGCCAAGATCAACTCAACCCAGATCTTTCTCGGCCGTCTTGTTAAACCCTGATCGCCCCAGGCGCTGCCTGTGAAGATATTCACCGGTCTTACGCTTAAGAAGTTTGTTTATACCGCCCCTCTTTTCAGTTTCATCGCTTATTCAACCTGTTTACTGCTCTCACCTTTGAATCAGGTTATGGGGGTCTCGCTTGACTGGGCGATGATCTGGCCCTTCATAAAAACTTATGGCTTTTCTTTTGTTCTCATTCAGTTACGCTATCTGCTTGAGTATGCGGTTATCTGGTTGCTGCTGACCATGGGCATAGCT
>CAZHLC010000128.1:0-8807 GCA_964532545.1 uncultured Leptospiraceae bacterium
GTTCAGAGAGAAATTTGGTTCATACATTAAACTGCTTAACGAAGAAAACGCCAAGGGCTCTAAGAAGAAAGAAGAACTGGCTGTTAAGTAATGAGGGCCCTGCTGTTGCCGGCCTGTTTACTGGCCGGCTACTTCTTACTGCATATTCCTGTTTCGAGTGTAACTGCGCCTGCTACGGTCAGCCCCGGCTATTACATCGATCTTAACGAACCTGCTAACAACATAAGCTACCAGCAGGGTAAGCAGCCGGTCAGTCTGTACTACAGGGCTGCCAGTGAGCCGGTCAGCACCTTCAGAGTTTTTCAAATCAATGAAAGGGGCGGGGTAGAGAAACAGCTTTCTCTACCCACCGGCGGGCCACTTACTAACGCCAGCGGTGAGCCCGTTGACCCACCCCGGGGCTCGGGGTTTCTTACTGCACCTGCCGAGGGTGCTTTTTATATCTGGTACCCCCGCCTTGGCCGTTATGTATATGTTTTTGATCAGCGGGGTCGTTTTCTCTGGCGCAAACAAGAGAGCCGTTATCTTGAAAGTTTCGCCTCGGGTAAATTTATTCTCGCCATGGCCGGTGATCATTCACGCGCCCTGTTTTTTAAACCGTCGCTTGAAAAGGTGAATGATGTCGAAGGCCACCTGGCGATTACCTACCGCCTGCGCAACGATGATAAAGAAAAGGCCCGCTATCATGCCTGCATGGGCTTTCTCGATGGTGATATTGTATTTCTCAACAATGAAACCCAGAAAAATAAACGTATTTCAACCAATAAAACTCTGAAGTCACTCGATTGTAATCTTGATACCGGTGAATTTGTGGCGCAGATCGAGGGCCGCAAACAGACTGAGCGGGGGGTGGTAGCCCGTGATCAACTGATCTTTGATAATATTGAGCAGGCCATCAGCGGCGATTGGCAAGAAGAAGTCATGTTAAAAGACCACTTTCCCCAGACTCTGCCTCTGGCTCTTCACCCCGCCCTTGCGGTGGTCGTCACAGGTGGGCCTACCGGGCAGCGGGCGGTATTGATTAAAGACTATGAGATACAACAAGAACTATCACTGGCCGCCTTTGGCCAGGGTGCCAGTGTTGAAGACTGGCAGAGTCAGGTGTTACCGGGTGGGGTAGTTCTGTATAACAGTAAGGCCCTGTTGTATTTCAAGGCCGAAGGTCTGGTATTCTTTCAGTCGCTGCGCAAAAACCAGCGGGTTGTCGCCCAGGGTAATACAGTTTTTTTGCAGAACAGTAATCACATATTTTCAGTCAAACTTGACTAGTGCAACGGCTACAAAGTTTTAACAGTTAATATTATAGAAAAAGCTTTGTAGTCTTGCCGACCGCTGGGCGGTGCCCACCGGGCAGCGCGTGCGAATTTAAAAAACGGCGCACTAGATCTGTATTTTCTTTTTACAGGGCCCATCATAGAGCACCCGATTCAGTAGACCAGGGCTGATCTTTTTCTCAAGGCGGGGGTCAATGGCACCCTGCAGGCGATAGGCCAGGGTGCATCGCTGGGGGTTTTCAGTGAGTGTAAAAGATTTGTTAAACCGCACATCGCCTTCTTTGCCGGGGCGCAGCGTCGTATCACTGACCGTATGCATATCGGCGGCCCTGACCTCTTTACGAATATCATAACGCAGTACTTCTTTATCAGCCTTAAAAGCCTTAAAGGTCAAAATACGGAACAAATCGCCAGTAGGGTAGTGGTGCCCAATGCCCTTAACATAAATTGAGAGCTTCAGGCTGTAGCGGCCACCCCTGCCGCTGACTTCAATACCGGTTTTGAATGAGCGCCGAAGGTCGGCCTGCTCTGCATTGTGCAGCGAATGGTCGCCCGGGGCAAAGTGGCAATTCTGGCAGGTCACACCCTTTGCAGGCCAGCTGGTACCGTGGTATTCAGCTACAGTATTCTGCATGGGTGGGCCATCGAGGTACTTGACCACCGGCCTGATAAACTCAGGAAAATTAAACTGATGGCAGCCCTGGCAGAAACGTTCATCTTTCATGGTGGGGTCATATTTCACCGGATGTATTGCGTCTTTTGAGACGGTTTTATTGGGGCCATAGATCTGGTTATTGCGCACGTGGCAGACAGCACAGGTAATACCGTGTGAGTAGGTTTTATCGGGGTTCAGCCCTGATGAGGCCTGGTTGATGCTGTCTTTTGATTCATTCCATAGGGGAGCGTGGCAGCGAATACACCAGGCCTGCTTGTCACGCTTAAGTGCCTGCTGGTAAATCTCATTGGTATAGGCCTGCCCATGCGCTGATTTCTGCCAGGTATCATAGACCTTTGTGTGGCAGATGCCGCAGTTCTTACCGCTCATATCAACGCTGGGGCTGTTGATAATATTCTCATCAATCGAGTGTACCCCCTTGCTGAAGCCCGAAGCTATGGGGCCATCTGTTTCAAGCAGGGTGTTAATATGACAGCTGTAGCAGGCGCTGCTGCTGAAACGCAGCAGCGGCCCACTTTCAGAGTGGGCCGCGAAATACCAGGCAAGCAGGCCTGTTAAAACTGCAGTCAGACCCAGTATCAGTTTCACGGGCTGGCTGCAGAGGGTTTAAACCAGCTCAAGAGTCGTAATCTTGGGCGGCGTAGTTAGAAAACAGGCGGTTACAGATTGAGCCCTGGTAATATTCATCGTTTTCTTTACCTGTGGCATCTTCATCAAAGATAAACTCAACCTCAGTGCCAGCCCTGGGGCCTTCACCTTCTTTCAAATGAAGAAAAGAATCAACAGGAAATTGCACCGTTAACATACTATCAGTAGACAGGCAGGTAGCATCTACTTCTTCTTCATCGCACATTCGTTCGCATGTTACGATCTTACCTTTCACATTAAATGAGCCGTCTTTCGTATCTTTGCTGTAGCGCTGTGACCAGCGCACCTTATACGTGGTTTCACCATATTCACTTTCTTGCCCCTCAACTTTGCCGGCGAAGGTACCAGAATCGGCGGCGATGCTGTCATGGGCCTTGAACAGGCGTAGAAGCTTCCAGAAATTGCTTCTCTTTGAAAGATCAATTTTGTAGATAAACTTTCGTTGGCGGGCTACATAGCCACCATCGCCATTCATCAGGGCGAGGGCAATTGCGGCCTGGCTGTATTCAAATTCATCAACGATCGACTTGTAACTTTTAGGGAAAGTTTTTACCAGTTTTCTAATCTCTTTTTTGGTAATCAAATAAAGAAACCTGGCAACCTTCAGAGGCTCTAAAACAATCTTACCTTCATCGGTGGCCACATTAAAGGTCAGGCCATGTTTGCTGGCTTTGGCAGTAATTTTTTCAGCTGTGTATTCTTTTTTGCCACCATCATTGTAGCTGAGCTTGAGGCCCAGCATGGGTTTGACGGTCGACTTAAGCTCAACAGATTTGAGCTCGATATCACCACCTTTTTCAGCCGAAGCCGGGGGCTCACCACCCTCAGCGGGCGCACTCAGTTTGTTGATTTCTTCAGGATAGTCTGCCTTGTATTTTTCAACAACCTCAGAATCGGCATTGGCAAACGCTACACCTTCAATGCCTTTAACACGATAGGGTGTGTCTTCGAGGGCCTTGTTCAAGATCAAGTCGCGCAGCAGCGGGCTTTTGATCTTGTTAAAGTTTTTGCTGAGCTCTTTGTAGTTCTTACCCTGAAAAGGAAACTCACCCAGGTAGGCCTTCACGGTCTCATGGTAAACCTTGTCTACGTGGCTGCTGAAATCAGAACGCCACTTGTTGAACTTATTATTACGATCATCAAAAAGTGTACCATATTTTTTCAGCAGGTCTGTTGAGCGCTCAGAAGAGTCGAGTTCGTTTTCTTTTTTATAGAGCATAGTTGAGATGATATGAAATTCAGCCACTTTGGCAGCCATATCATCTTGCCCTTCAAGGTACCTGCCCATAAGATACTGCGAGTAGCCGGTGGGCCGGGGTTTTTCGGGGTCTAACAGCCAGTCTCTGAATGAAACCAGCCCCTCGGCCTTTTCATTGCGGGCCAGTATAAAGCGTGGCTGCTCGGGCAACTTGTAATTGTCTTTGAAGGGGTGTTTCTCAAAGTTCTCATCGTAAGTGAGATTACGGGGTACATAGGCCTTAGAGCCGTTACACTTCAGCTCTTTGGGGCAGTTCATCTGCAGATAAAAGTAGTCGTTATCTTTATAGGTGACTCTGAGAAAACCTTCAACCGGTATCTTAGAAATATTTTTATTGCTCCATTTTACCATGTCTTCTTTCAGTGGTTCTTGCAGAATATCTACTGTTTTGTCAGGATGATATAGAATCAATGATGATGGGGTTGCGAGTTTTTCAAACTTTTTCTTTACGCAGTTTGAGGCGAACATGGCCAGAATGGCCACAAGCAGAATCGTTGTCTTCTTCATAATGCCCGTTGCTGTAGTCTGGGCGTCAAATTGCAAGTTAAAATTGGCTGTTTCACCGGGTTCATTCAAATCTGCAAATTCATTGACAGAAGAAATATTCAGGTCAGCCATGCCTGTGAACTTTGAGGTACGTCTACATAAGACCACACCCCAGTTTCCTCATAATACCAATCAGACAATCTGTATTATGAGCCCAGAATCTCTGGCGGGCACCGGCTCTGACTCACTTGATTTCTTTGGCAAAATGCTGGTTGAAGGCGGGGCTATGAAGGTGATGATCAGCCTTGATCGTATCTCAACCCTTGACAGCATGGGTATTGGCAGCCTGATTAAGCTGGTACAGCGAATTAACAAGCATGGTGGCATGGCGGTAGTGGCCAATGCTTCGACCCCGATTCGTTCTGTTTTTGAAAAAATTAAACTTGAAAAATTTGTAAAGATCGCTGAAACAGAAAAAGATGCCCTTGATACTCTCAGGCGTCACATACCTGCACCCATGTCATAGGCAGAGATTTCAAAAAAGGTTTATTTATGAAAAAGTATCTACATATTCTTATGGTTCTGATTTTGCTTGCTTTCATGCAGGCCCCGGTATCTTCAAAGAGCGGCTGTCAACTTTCGCAGAAAGAGGTGGCCTTCTTAAAAATCTATTTTAAAGACAGCCGGCAGCGGCGCAGAAAACCAGTCTGTCACCCCACACTGCTGCAGCTGGCCAGAGAGCGGGCCCGCGATATGGCGGTGCGTCGCTACTTTTCACATACCAACCCCGATGGCATCGGGCCAAACTATCTGTTACAAAAAAAGGGATATAAACTGCCTAAATATTGGGGTAAGGGTAAAAGCAGCAATTACATCGAATCAATCTCAGCGGGCCGCTCTACTGCTGGCGCGGCCTACCAGGGTTGGATGAAGTCACCCGGTCACCGGCGCCATGTACTGGGTACCAGCAAGTTCTATGGCGGCCAGAGCAATGTGGCTGTCGGGCACTACTATTCAAGCAGCTCACGATATAAACACTACTGGGTGTTTATATCTGCGCCCCCAGAACCTGCTACCACCACGACTACAACGACGACCATTGGCACCTCTACCTCGGGCAATAGTTTTGAAAAGCAGCTGTTAGCGCGTCACAATCAATTACGCAAGAAACACGGGGCACCACCGCTGACCTACAGCCCGCGCATTGCCAAATGGGCCGCAGAGTGGGCCCGCACTAATGCATACAAAGACCGCATGTATCACCGGCGCCCCAATAAATATGGCGAAAACATCTACTGGATCTCTGGCGGCAGCCCCTCAGCGCGCAGTGTGGTAGACGCCTGGTACAATGAAATTAAAGACTACCGTTTTAACCGGCCCGGCTTCAGCATGAAAACCGGCCACTTCACCCAGGTGGTATGGAAGGGGTCAACCCAGCTTGGCTGTGGTAAGGCGAAGTCACGCCGGGGCGGGGTCTATGTAGTATGTAACTATAACCCGCCCGGTAACTACCGGGGTCGTTTTAAAGCTAACGTTCTGCCAGCCCGATAAGCCATCAGGCCGAATTGAGCAGCTCTTGTAATAGCTGGCCCAGCGCCTGGTTAAACCCGCTGGGCCCATGCGCCGGGGCTACCCGGCAGTTTTTGCTTTGTACTTTTAGAGTGCCGTTTTTGCCCGGTATGACTATACCATGGTGGGCCTGCTCGAGCATCTGCAGGTCATTAAATGAATCGCCAAGGGCAATGGTTATGGGCTTTTTCTGCCAATGCCTTTGGTAGTGCTCTGCCAGCAGAAACATGGCCGTGGCCTTATCATGGTTGCCCTGCACGTGCACAAAGCGACCACCCTTTTTGCAGGCCAGCCCCCTTTGTTGCATGGCTTTTTCAAAAGCCACCAGGTTCTCTTCTGAGTCGTTCCATTTGAGGGGTTCAGTGCCGAAGCGCTGTTTGGCCTTCGCTGCTTCTTGTTCACTCAGGCCGGTAAGCCCGGCAACTTCTGCCGCAGACAGTTGATAAAAGGCCTGAAAAGAAAACGTGCTTTCAAAGGCTTTCACGGCCTCTATCACATCGATGTCTTTGCCTGTTTTTACGACTTGCTCATTCTTCGCGTCAAAATATCCCCCGGGAATAATTATTGCGGCCCCGTTTTCAACAATATAGGGGTGTGGGTTGCCAATACTCTGGCGAATTGCTTTTACTTCAGCACTGGTCTTGCTGGTGTTTAATACCAGTGGTATGTGCAGTTGTTTGAGCTGGTCAAGAACTTCGGCTGCTGCGGCATAAGAGTAGTTATCATGATCGAGCAGGGTGCCATCTAGATCTGAAAACACCAGCAGTGGCTGTTCAGGGGCCGGGGCGAGCATGGCCTCTGTGGTCGGGGTTTGCCTCAGCCTGTCAGCTGTTTTATTTCTTCAAAGGCTTCAAGGTGAAAGTCGGCCAGCATGCCTACATCGGGTATAAGGCTGTCGCAGGCGAGAAAGGCGAAATCCATATTATACTCGTAGCTGACAATGGTAATGTTGAGGCCCTGGGTTTCATAAAGAAATGACACTGGGTGCAGGTGTTCGAGTTTCGAGCCCTTCACATAGAGTATGTCGCGCGAGGCTGGCACATTTGAAACTAACACATTGAAGGGTGGGGCGAGGCGATCTAGATTGAGGGCCTTGGCAAAAATCGACAGTGATGAGAACAGCGAAGCATGGCGTTTGATGGCTGTGCGTGACATCTTACCCAGCAGCTCTTTACCACGGGTTGATGATTCAGCAATAATTTCGAGGCGGCGACGGGGGTCTTCAACGTGGGTGGCAAGATTTACCAACATAAAGGTTAATTCGTTACCCGAGGCGCCGCCAGCCTTTGAGCGCACAGATACCGGTACCAGGGTAACCAGGGGTTTTTCGGGCAGGGCGTTCTTGGCCTGCAGGTAGCGGCGCAGCCCGCCACCACAGATGGCTAGAACCACATCGTTGGCCGTAACCTTGAGCTTCTTACGAATCTCTTTGATTTCATGCAGTGAGATTGAGCGAAAGGCAAAACTGCGTTGGGGTGTAAGGCGCCCATTCAACACTGTCGGCGGGCAGGTGTAGGGCTGGGGCAGATAGTCTTCATCTTCTTTCGCAGCAGCTTCGAGGCTGGTTTGATAAGAACCGAAGACTTCACCCCAGTGATTCCACTCTTTTTGCAGGCCGTCGACTAAACGCTCCATAGTAGAAAGGGGTTTGCCCATATTGGCACCCTTGGGCTGGGGGCGGGGTTTAATTTTCTGCACCCGCGATTTTACCTCAGAGGTATCAAGTGGTTTGGGGGCAGCCTCGCCTGGCTTTTTCTTCTGCAGAATGGTCTGCATCAGCCTTACCCCACCGATACCATCGATACTGGCATGATGAATTTTAAAATATATGGCAACTCGATCTTCGGCCAGGCCTTCAATCACAAAGACCCGCCAGAGAGGTTTTTCACGATCAAGCAGAGGGCGGTTCAACTTTGAAACGAGCGCATCTAGTTCAGTCTGGTCGCCGGGGGCGGGCAGCTGGTGCCGCTCAATATGAGTGGTTGCATTGAAGTTGGGTACTTTCTGCCATTCGGGCATGCCCAGGTTCAAAAACGGTTTCGATAACTTATGATTAAATGGCGGTGTCTCGCTGAAGATTTCACCGTAGAACTGAACCAGCTCATCAATGTAGCCTTGATCACGTTCTGCCGGCAGCTCAAAAATCTGCAAGCTACCCACATGCATGGGGGTCGCTTCGGTTTCAAGCGAGAGAAAACTGAAATCTACCAGACTGAGTTTTTTCATTGGTGTGACTGAATACCAGGCTTAAGCTTTTCTGTCTATGTCTTTTTCTCAGGCAGCTTCGGCTGCAATTATCTCTAAGACTTCGGGTTTGAAACCCAGACCAAGGTGAGAACAATCAACCTCGATATGCTTCACCGTCGGTGACCAGCGGTCAATGCAGGCCTGCCACGCTACGATACCATCGCGTTTGCTATAGATTGCAGAAATGGGTACTTCAAGGGGTGTATCATAACGTTCTATCGAAAGATCTTCAATCTCATCAAGTGAGAAACCCTGTTGGGCATACCATTCACCGGTGATGGTGTAGCGGGGCCCACCGATCACCGGCGTACCCATGGTAATGATTTTTCTCACAGTATGTGGTAGATCACGTGCTGCCTCTCGGGCGATGTAGCCGCCAAGGCTCCACCCTATTAAGGTGACTGGTTTATTTGTTTTTTCATAATCAGCCTGCAGAGCCGGTTTGAACATGTCTACAAACTCGGCCACCCGGCCATCATTTACACCCAATTGCCAGTCGCGCACGAAAAACCCCTGATGCTCTAAAATCTTTTTCACCATAAAAAGATATTCTGGCGATGAACCAAAGCCGGGCAGCAGTATGGCTTCTTCACCGGTATGCTGGGTGGTTGTTTTAACCGAGTTAAGCCAGAGCAGACCAGATAGAAAT
>CAZHLC010000129.1:0-8783 GCA_964532545.1 uncultured Leptospiraceae bacterium
CACGGCCATTGAGCTCATCTGCCACTTTCCCCAGGAGGCGCTCGCTGGCAGCAATGGCTGCTCAACCAATGCCTCAGGCAGGGGATGTGCGTATGAATAAAAGGCCGCTTCGGGCATCACCTCATCGCCGGGCCAGAAACCAAAGGCAATGACCTCATGAGAGTAGCCTTCAAGAGTAATGGCATCAGCGTTACCAAGATACCCTGGCGGTACAGGTTCACCACTGAAACGCGAAATTGCTAAATCAAAACTATGCCAGAACAGCTGGGGTGCAGAGGCCTTGCCGCTGAACATGCCCGAAAACTGCTCAAACACATGGGTAACCGCATTGATGATTCTGAAATATTGTTCTACCGCGCTGCTGTCATATGCAGCTTTTTCTTTGTTCTCAGCGAATGATGGCAAGTTGCCCATATCATAGGCAAAGGCATAGATGCGCGGCGGCGTTATGCCATCTTCACGCAACAACCGCTGTATGGTGCCATAGAAGTCACTGACCGAGATGTTTATGATAGAGAATGCTTTGCGGCTGGGGATATTAGAATGATAAACCAGCCTGTGGCGAATTAAATCAAGTTCAAATTCAAAAGAGGCAGCCCCTACTCTTAACGGCCCGGTCGAGAAACCTGAAACAGTAGGTCGCAGGCTGACATGCCACCAGTGATTGCGTGAGGGTGCCAGAGCAAGCTTATATTTGCCCAGTATCTGGGCGAACAACTGCAGGGTCTGTTTGCTCTGCCGCCAGTCTCTGTATTCAAGCTCATTATAGATTTCTTTCATTAGATCTGCACCTTTCTATTACAGTGTCGTACTTCATTGCAAGGTTGCCAAAACATAAACAAATTTTCTAACTTGACCCCAACAATCATAATGGTAAGCAAAGCGCTATGGCAGAAGAAAAACTAGACTGCATTGTTGTAGGCGCGGGCATTTCAGGTCTGAGTTGTGCCCGGGCCCTCAAACGGGCTGGGCTGAAAATCAGGGTTGTCGAGGCCCGAGACCGTGTAGGGGGTCGCACCCTGAGCCACGCCATGAAACATGATATCATTGATCTTGGCGGCCAGTGGATCGGGCCAACCCAGAATAACGTCATCGCCCTTTGTAAAGAGCTGGGCATCGAAACCTTCAAACAATTTACAAAGGGCAAAAAGGTGATGGTGGTGGGCGATGAAGTGCGCACCTACAGTGGGTTTATTCCTAAAATGAAGTTCAGGGCCCTGCTAGAGGTGGCGTTTAAAATGCTGAAGGTAGATGGCCTGGCAAAAAAGACCCATAACCTGCCATTAACTGCAATTGAAAAAAAATATGATGAGATCAGTGTAGCTGATTGGCTTAAAGAAAATATCAAACACGATGATACCAGAAATGCTCTAACAGTGGCCACCCAGATGGTCATGGCTGCCGAGCCTAAAGATCTTTCTTTTCTCTATTTTCTTTATTATATCAAGGCCGGCCAGGGCATTCAAAGGCTGACGAAGGCTGATGGCGGCGCCCAGCAAGACCGATTCGTCACAGGCGCGCAAACCATGTCTTTAAAAATGGCTGAAGAGCTAGCTGGTCATATCGAGCTCAATCAACCGGCTTCAAAAATCACCCAAGATGCCCAGGGTGTAAAGATCACTGCTAAGCAAACCTTTCAGGCGAAGCGGGCGGTACTGGCTGCGCCCCCGGCTCTGCTGGCTGAAATTAATTTCGAACCCGCCATGCCGATTGAGCGAGAACTGCTGCACCAGAATATGCCCATGGGTTCGGTAATCAAGTTTATCATCGCCTATAAAGAGCCTTTCTGGCGGCAGATGGGTTTTTCAGGCGAAGTGATTTTTACCGAGGGGCCAGTGCGGGCCATGTTCGATGACAGCTCTGAAGACTTGAAGCAGGCCGCCCTGGTGGGTTTTATTATTGCCGATGAGGCAAAAAAATTCACCAAACGCAGCACCGAAGAGCGACGCGACGAGGTGGTAAAAGCCGTCTGTAAGATTTTCGGTGAGCAGGGCAAAGGCTTCACTGAATATATCGACAAAGACTGGATAGCCGAAGAATACAGCAAGGGCTGCTATGTGGGCATTATGCCACCGGGCATTCTCAGCCAGACGGCCGAAGCGCTGCGCAAACCTGTAAACCGAATACACTTCGCCGGTACAGAAACTGCCACTAAATGGGTTGGCTATTTCGACGGGGCCATTGAAGCTGGGCTACGGGCTGCTGAAGAGATTCTTAAAGCAAAAGATTAACAAATGCAACGACCAAGAAACTGCTTAGTACTCAGCCTTGCACTGTTTCTATCTACAGCCCTTTTAGCAGAAACGGCTAGAATTCAAATTCAAAAAATTCTGCTCAGCAACAACGGCGACTGGAATGGGCACCCTGTTGATTTTCTGAGATTCTATAAAAACAATAAGCTAAATATCGTTTTCAGCGGTGGTATTCCGGGGTATGGCTACGATGGCACCTACAGCATCGTAAGCAAAGACCAGATAAAAGTAAAGATAAAACCTACAGAAGTACATGGTCGCCAAGACCTTGAGGTAGAATACCGTTTGTTCAGCTGTAAACTGCAAACCATTTACCATCTTTCTTACAGCTACAAATTGCTCTGCTCAAACCGTATTAATTTTTTAGGCATGCCCCATCGTGACCAGAAGAGAAAGATTCAGGGCTATGATGTTGTTTCACTTGGGCTAGAGCAGACGTCTATCAACAAGCCCATGTATTTGCGTGAAAAGCCCGAGAAAGCTGGCAAAATCATCAAGTGTTCGTTGCAACTAAAACCAGACAAGGTACCCGAAGAAACAGATAAATTGACCGGTGGCATGCATGTTACGTTACTTGGCCAGCTGGTAAACAGATCATCAAAGAAAGCCTCATTAAAAAACTGGTACTATGTTGAAGTAATACCTGAGTGGCCTGGCGAGCACTGTAAAAAAGAACGTGGCTGGCTTTATACAAGCTTTTAAGCAGAATCAAAGCCAATTGACCATTCAATATAACATCAAGCTGTTTTCATTTGACGTGTTCAACTGTAGCCGACAAAGCACCCTGTGGATATAATTCAAGAGTACGGCCTGCCCGGCTATAAATTCAAAGACACAGCAGTGCGCCATATTGAAGAAGGCGATGTTGAAGAAATCATAAACCTTTTTAAGTCGAACTACGGTGAAGATTACCCCATTACGGCCTTCTATGACAGTGAATTTATTAAACGTAATATTTACAGTGATAACATAATCTGGCTGGTTCTTGAAGAAGAAAACCAGCTGGCCGCCAGTGGTGCAATTATTCTCAATGCCGGTGACTACAACGACCAGATTGGTGAAGTGGGCCGCCTGGTGGTACACAAAGAAATGCACGGCCGCAACCTGGGCCGCCGCATGATACAGGCCCTTTTCGAAGCCGCTGATGATACCGTAGAGTTTGCCTTTGGTGAGGCCCGCACCTTTCACCCCATCAGCCAGAAGCTGATGCAAGAGGCCGACTTCAGATGCGCCGGTTATGTGCCGGGCAAATACGATCTGGGTACCCACCGTGAAGACATCGCTCTCTATTCAAACCTTTATGGCAATGGCCCAGCCATGCGCCGCAGGCAACAGCCCACGGTTATAGAGCCAGCTGCCAGTCTCGCCAACCATGTGCTGACATCGTTTGGCCTCGAGCAGGCACAAACTATAGAGGCCTCGTCCCTGCCGCTGGGCAAGGCTCTGACCATGCGCAAACTCAAACGCAAAGACCTACAAACCCTGCTACGTATGCGCCACCGCCTCACCGAACCCCTTGTATTTGGCAGTCTCTCGATCGACCAGGGTCTGCCCATTATCAGACGAAAGAAGGCACGCTACGAAGTGGTTTACGCTGGTAACGATGTGGCCGGGGTTTTGGGATATTTTTATGATGAAATCAACGGTATTCTCAGGTTGAACGAACTCATCACTGGTGATGCCGGGGCCAGAGCCTTTGCCTGCCATTATCTGGCCACAGAATTGGCCCCTTCACTTAAGGCCAACCTGGTGGTGGTCAATGTTTCGGCCTATGAGCCCGCCCTGCAGCAGACCCTTTTTGAAAATAATTTCAAGCCGCTGGCCTATGGGCCTGCTATGGCTTTTCATGGCAGTGAACGTTTCGATGCCCTTAAAATGGTTTTGTATCTCAATCGCAAAGTGCTCGAAAACACTTATGATCTGAAGCTTACCCCTGAGGCTCAGCAGGTTTATGATATTGTAATGCCCCATATCTGAGGTTTCGCCACCATACAAATATCCCCCCTGAAAAAGCCCTGAATCGCAGCGCAATTTATGAATTGCAGCGACTCTACCCCCAATATGCCCGGGGTAAAATATTACTCTTATGGCGGCAGCATATCGTCCAACGTGTTCGCCCATCCCATGGGCACTTGCAGCCCACATTCAGTGTTCGAATATTTTTAATCTTGGCAGGGCTTACTTTGATGTAGAAGGCTATTTTCTGAAAATGGCCAAAAATATAAAAGCTAACCAGTAGGGTTTAAGTTATACCTACCCTAAAAGGCCGGCTCTATGCCGGCCTGATTATTTCTGGCTTTTAAGGATTTCTATAATTTGGTTATATTTGTGTTCTTTTGCATGGTCTAGCACCGTATGCCCATTGAGATCTGTTAAACGTGGGTTAGCCCCTGCTTTGATCAGCGCTTTAACAGTCGCCAGCTTTCTTTGTTCGTTATAGTTATCTTGCAGAGCGAACATCAAAGCAGTATGATTCGAGATATCTTGATCATTTAATCTGGCCCCCCGGGCTGCTAAAAAAGAAATCATCTTTGTGTCGCAATAAAAAGAAGCATACATAATAGCCGTCGCCCCCCGATCGTCAGCCCAGTTAATGTCAGCCCCATATTCTAACAGAAGCTGGGCTGCCTCGATATGGCTTTCAGATACAGCACTGCGTAGCGGGTCTTTTTGTTTTTTATTCTTTGGTTGAACAATGGCACCTGCTTCAATGAGAATTTTCATGGCACCAACATGGTTTGAATAAGCAGCCATCTGCAGTGGGCCATTGCCACTTTCTGACACAAAGTTGACATTGGCCTTTGCCTGAATAAGGTCTGTTAACATATCATTATGACCCCAGACGGCGGCCCTCATAAGTGCTGTAGCCCAATATTTGTTCTGGTTATTCTGATAATTTACATCAGCCCCGGCTTTGATCAGAATCTTGACAACATTTTTTAGCCCGTTTTCGGCCGCATAGATGAGCAGCGTATTACCGTCTTTAAACTTGTGGTTTACGTTAGCTCCCTTATCGAGGGCATTTTGCACACCTACTGCATTCTTCTGTTTGGCAGCAGCGAACATTTGGTTTTCAAGCTTATTCTCTGCTGCAGATATGGCTGCAGACACAATTATCTGCAAATAAAGGGTACTCTTAATGAATGCTGAAAAGTATTTCATCTAAACTGATTTCTGGTATCAGATTCTTATTGCCTGCGACTGGCAATACAATTGTCGCAGAATTGCCAAAAATAAACTAATGAGAAGGCAATTTATTTAAGACAATGTTCTGCTTTTTCAATACATTATTTTTCAACCTAGATAGAAGGAAACTACTCTGCAGAAAAAAGAAATCATAAGCAAACTCAGAGCCGAATTCATCGCGATGATTCGCTATGCCAGCTTCTATGGCCTGTTTCTGGTAGCGACCGCGGGGCTGGCCCTGGCAGTGGTTTCAATTATCTCAGATGTACCCTTCTCTGGTATTGCTGGCGCGGTGGCATTTATCTGTCTGCTTTTTCTTCTGCTGCTGGGGTTTTATATTCTCTCAAACAAGCCAGCCATACCCCACTGGGTACTTAGCCTGCTTGTTCTGCTTATCTCGATGACCCCCACCTTTTATTTTATAGCCATCGACCAGGCCCTGCCAGATGGGGCGGCCACCTATTTCAATGGGCCCATTAATAGTGCGTATTTTCCTTTTTTGGTGATGGTGAGCCTGCTGTTCGATATGCGCTATTCAATAGTGGCAGGTATTCTGGCCATGGCTGGCTACCTGTTATCTTTCTGGCTGTCAAAAGATGCTCTGGCCGGCATGACTACCGCCAACCCCGAAATGCTGCGAATGATGAGCACCTGGGGGCCCAATATCATCAAGGGTTTCATTATTTTCGGCTTTTCTGTTCTGGCTGGTTACATCTCAATTTATACCCGCAGAATTCTTTTAAAGCTGCTTGAAGAACAAGAAGAGAAAGATAACATTAAACGCACCTTTGGTCAGTTTGTAAGTGATGAGGTGCGTGAGAAGATTCTCAGTCTATCAAATGAGGTGGGCGAGAAAACCGAGGCCGCCATTCTTTTTTCTGATATTCGCGGTTTTACGTCGCTCACAGAAAAATCTGACGCCTCAGAGTTACTTGAGCAACTGAATGATTATTTTGATGCCATGGTTGCCGCCATTCAGAAACACGGCGGCATTGTTGATAAGTTCGTGGGCGATGCCATTATGGCTAATTTCGGTGGTGTGCAACAGTTGCCGAATGCAGCGCAGGCGGCCGTTGAGGCCGGCCAGGCCATGCTGCTCGAGCTTGATCAATTGAATTCAAGATGGCAGAATGAGGGCCGTGGCCCATGGCAAATGGGTATTGGTATTCATATAGATGAAGTACTGCAGGGGGTTGTCGGTGCTAAAGATCGTAAAGAGTACACAGTGATCGGTGACGGGGTCAACATGGCTTCACGCCTTGAGGGCCTCAGCAAAAAACTGGGCACCTCTCTCGTATTCAGCGAAGCCGTTAAAAATAAACTATCAGCAGACATTGAGACCAGGGCCCTGGGTACAGCACAACTCAGAGGCAAGTCAAACCAGGTGCAAGTTTATTCGGTGCTTTGAGTCTGGGTTGTAATCGAACTCAAAGCACTCCTTCTATATATAACCAGAACGCTATCTGATTTCGCGCAGCTTTTCTTTCAGTTTATCGCGTTTGATTCTCAAGGTAACTTTGCAGCGATTGGTGGCCTTATTGTATTCTTTGGCCTGTACAGAGGCCCCGCTGATGGTTCCCTGAAGTTCTTTCGTTAATTTATTCTTATATTCTTTTCGGCTGATTTTACCCTTCACATTGGGCCAACCAGCCTCAGCCAGGGCTTCGATAATTTTCTGGTTGCCCCCAACGCGGGCGGCCTCTGTGCATGAGATCTGCCGACGTATACCTTTGAGTTTGGGGTTGCCTTTGGCTGATGACTGTACTTCAAAGATAGAGTCGCTAATGAACCGCCCCTTTGGTGTTTCAGCCATAACCAGCGAACGCAGGCGGGTTTTTAAACCTGACTTTTTGATACGCATACGCATCACACAGGTGTTTTTCTTTTTATTATATTTTTTCGATTTTACCAGAGCGCCGCTGATGACACCGCTGAACTCTTTTTGCACCATATTCTTGTATTTCTTTTTGCTGACCTTACCCTTAACATTGGGCCAGCCCTTATTAGCCAGGGCTTCAATCATTTGCCCCTGCCCCATAAGCTGGGCCGCCTGAAAACAGCTCACCTGGCCACGCATACCTTTGGCACCCTTAGCCCCCCTGGCCTTAACTTTGACCTCAAAGGTTGAGCTGTTAATAAACTTACCTGCTGCAAATACAGGAGCCAGGCTCAGGGCGCTGATTAAACAAAGAGTCTTTTTCATAATTGCCTCACTAACGATGAGCTTAGACGCCATAGATTACTCTCAAAGACAACTAAAAACTTAGAGAAATTCTTTACTGCCTGCCGGTTAAGCAGCAAAAATGACGCTATAAGCCCTACCGCAGATTCAACGGAGAGATGAATGAACAATTTTATATTTAAAAACGATATACTTAAGGGAAAGGTAGCCTTTATCACCGGGGGCGCCACCGGCATTGGTAACGGCATCGCCAGGCAAATGGCCCGAGCCGGCGCTGACATTGTAATTGCCAGCCGCACCAGAGAAAAATGTGAAAAAGCAGCTACCGAGCTTGCAGCAGAGTTTGGCATTCGGGCCAGGGGCTATGGTATGGATGTTCGTGAATCGGCCCAGGTGAATAGAACCATGAAGGCCGCAGTCGATGACATGGGCAGCTTAGACATACTGGTGAACAATGCCGCGGGTAACTTTTATTTTCCGGCGAAGAAGCTACGTGATCGTTTATGGAACGCTGTAATCGACATCGATTTAAACGGCACTTTCTACTGCTGCCGCGCCGCCTATAAATATTTGAAAGAAAACGGCGGCACCATCATCAGCATCAGCGCCACATTGCAACACAATGGCTGGGTAGGCATGGCCCATGCGGCCTCGGCCAAGGCCGCCATTGACACTTTGACCAAAACCCTGGCTCTCGAATGGGGCCGTGACCAGATCAGGGTCAACGCCATTGCACCTGGGCCGGTGCATACTGAAGGGGTGGCCAAGGCCTTTGAGATGGGCGGCGATTTTGCTGATTGGCAGAATTCGATTCCCCTGAAGCGGGCGGGCAGACCTGAAGAGGTTGGCAATATGGCCGTATTTATGGCTTCAGAGGCCGGCTCATGGATGACCGGCTCAATTGTGGTGCTTGACGGCGGTGAGGTACTCAGCGCCCGCCGGGCTGGCATTGACCCTGAACAACTTGATGACCTGCTGAAAAACCGACTTAAAGAAAAGAAGGGATAGCAGTGAGCTGATTTTTTTTCATTGAAATAGCTTTGCATTTTGAAGAAGCCCTTAAGCTTGTCATAAATGGTTCTGTTAGTTCTATTTTTCGCACTCTCTATAGCATTTTCTTTTTTCTGCTCGATACTCGAGGCTGTGCTTCTGAGCATAACCCC
>CAZHLC010000130.1:0-8755 GCA_964532545.1 uncultured Leptospiraceae bacterium
AAAAACTTTTTCTTTTGACTGAGGATTAAATCTATCCCCATAAGAGCTTTTTTTACGGTAAATCTCTTCTATGGCCCCGGGCCCATCAACAATGCTGGGCATTTCAGCAGACAGAGAAAAAGTCAGGGCAAGCAAAAGTGGTAAAAGCAACCTATTCATTTCTATACAATGAAATGAGTCACTTTAGTGTCAACTGAAATCAAAGCTGCTGAGATAGGGCAGCCGCTGTCTACATGGCCGCGTAAATTCCCACACAACCGGCGGGTATTAGAAAGAAAACAATGATCATATAGGCAAAGGCATAGAGTTTGTTTTTTACAGTCAACCCAGCCAGCCATTCAGCTGAAAAAATGGGTAATTGGCGCAGTATGGGTACGCTGTAGATGAGCGCGACACCAATTAAGTTATAGATAAAGTGTACCAGAGCAATCTGCAGCGCAAAAAAAGCACCGGGCCCACTGATTGAGGTCGCTGCCAGAATGGCCGTAATGCAGGTACCAATGTTGGCACCCAGGGCGAAGGGGTAGACCTGTCGTAAGGTCATAATACCGCTGCCTGCCAGGGGCACTACCAGACTGGTCGTAGTTGAAGATGACTGCACTAAAACTGTGATGATGGTGCCAGAGAAGATGCCACTGAGTGGGCTGCGGCCTACGGCTGATTGAAAAAGCTGCTGGGCCTTACCCAGAAGCACTTTTTTCAGCAGCGTGCCTATATTAATGATCGCAAGAAATATTAGCCCCAGCCCAATGAGGCTGAGTATGATACCCCCCCAGGGCACAGCCAGAAAATCTAATGATGACTGGGTGAAGGCTATAGCTGGTTTGATGGCTGCTTTGACAATGTTGAAGCCCTCGATGCTGACTGACTTGCCCCCTTGAATTTGCTGGGTAAGGTAATAGGCCGCTTTTTCGAGAGGTCTGAAAAAAATCTCAATGGGTAGAAAGATGATTACGCTGATCAGATTAAAAAAATCATGAATGGTGGCCGCTGAGAATGCCTTTTTAAATTCTTCTTTGTCGCCTATGTGCCCCAGCGAAACAAAGGTGTTGGTTATGGTAGTGCCAATGTTGGCCCCCATAATCATGGGCACGGCAATGGTCACCGGCATGCCACCAGCACAGAGAGCCACGATTACTGACGTGACCGTGCTTGAAGACTGTACCAGAGCGGTGGCCACAATGCCCATAACCAGCCCCATAAAGGGGTTCGTGGCAAAGGCAAAGAGCTGTTTGACAGCGTCGGCCCCGCCGGTAGCCCACTTGAAGCCGGCGCCAATCATACTTACGGCCACCAGCAATACATAGAGGTAAAATACCACACCGAGCCATGAGAGTAGTTTCGATTTCGATTTATCAGAGAACATTGTTTCGGTAAATACCGAAATGTGAAACACCCCTTGAAGTGTAAATAGAAAAGACAAAAAGCCTGTATTGGCCTTCTAGGCCTGATTAGGCTTGCATAGACAGAGATTCTTTTCTCTTTTGCTATGGGGGAAAGTAATATGCAAGAAAATGAGATAAAAAAACGGGCCGGTATCGCGGTCATTATGATTTGGGCTGTTATGGCCCTTGATATTATTATGCTGGTTTCAGATGGCTTTGAAGCAAATCTGCTGCAGCAAATCGCCGACGGGGCAGGGGTCAACGAGGCTGAGGCTGAGGCCAATGATACCAGACAGGCCACCATTGGCCTGATTTATACTGTGGTTTTTATTGGCTCAGTGGTAACCTTTCTACGCTGGTTCAGCGCTGCCTATAAGGGGCTGCACAGTCGGGTGCAGGGGCTGCGCTTCACTGAAGGCTGGGCGGTGGGTGCCTGGTTCGTGCCCTTTCTTAATCTTTTTCGCCCCTATCAAATCATGAAAGAGCTCTATGTAGAGACTGATAAAATGTTGCAAGATCATGAAGAATACCAGCGTGAGCCACTGAATGTTTCTTCGGTCGGCCTATGGTGGGGGCTCTGGGTGGTTGTTGGCATTGTGAGCCAGGCCTCAATGCGTATTGCACTGCGCTCTGAAGAGGCTGATATGTTGGTTATGTCGAGTTATTTATCAATACTCAGTGGTATAATCTCGGTGCCCCTGGCACTGGTTGCGGTGAAAGTGATCAAGGGCTATGCCCGGGCCGAGAATCTGCTTGGGCCAGTAGAGAGTGCTGGCGACGAGCTGCCCGACAACAACGAACCTGCGAGTCAATAGAGATGTTGTTTCGTTTTCTGGGCCTGCTGCTCTTTTGGGCAAGTACTCTGCCAGCACAGCCCCCAAACCCTGTTTACTTTTCAGGCAAAATCGGCAAATACCCCATTGCGTTGCAGATTAACTCAGTTGGTTGGCATACAGGCCGGGTAGTGGGCTATTATCGCTATTTAAAAAACAAAAATTACCTGCGCCTGGGTGGCCATCTAAGGGGCCAGACTCTTGAGCTGCTTGAATATGCAGGGCGGCAACACACCGGTACGTTTTATTTAAAACGCATGGGCAATGTGCTAAAGGGCAGGTGGGTGAGCGTGTCAGGCTCGTATGATGTGATATTGCGCTACCGGGCCGGCAATCTTGGCAAGCTGGTGCGAAAAAGGCTGGTGCATTTCTCAGTTCGCACGAACCGGCGCATTACCGGGGCCTATGGCTATCAAGATTATTTTCTCAACGACTACCACTACACCAAAGAGCGGCCCCATGTAGAAATTGGTTTTAACGGGGGCTATGCCTTGATTGAAAAACTGGCACCCAATAGAATTAAGTTTCAGGCCCAGGTTGTGGTGGGGCCAACCTACCACCTGGCCTATGCGGCCGGGGTTGCCTATAAAAAGAAAAACGTCTTTGTTTTTGAAGAAGGGGCCTGCGTTATCACCATCAGGTTCAAATTTCGCCGGGTAATCATGAAGGCCAACAATTCACTGCAATGTGGTTTTGGTGCCCGGTCCCATCTCGATCATGAGTTTATTAAAATCAGAAACGATGTCAGCTTTGTTGAAGAAACCTCACTTAAGCAGCTGTTAAAAAATTAATACTGGGCTGGCCATCTCAGAGTTGGTCTCTGGCGTTCATGCTTCCTCTGATTGATTCACATTGTCATATTGATATGGTACTCTCGCGCGGGGTGCCCCAGCAACAGATTGATGAAGCCTGCCAGAGCAACGGGGTAGAGCGGGTGGTGCAGATTGCCGCCGATGCCTCGGCGATTGATTTTGCCCTGCAGCACTGCAAAGAGCCACACCCCTACGAGGTCAAGTTTACTATTGGCCAGCACCCCGGTGAGGTGCATGAGGTTGATACTTCGCTCTGCATTAAAGCAGCCTTTGAGCAGAAAGACAATAAAGACTTTGTAGCCGTGGGCGAGATCGGCCTTGATTATCACTATGGCCTTGAAACTAAAGAGCAGCAGAAAGAAGTTTTTATTGAGTATCTGCAGGCGGCCGTTGAGTTACGAAAACCTGTGTGCATTCATACCCGCGAGGCTCATGAAGACACCATGGCCGCGCTCAAGACTGTTTCAGGTGACATACCCATTCTCATACACTGTTTTACGGGTAACTACCAGCAGATGAAAGATTATCTGAGTCTGGGGTGCTTCATCTCTTTTTCAGGCATTGTCACCTTCAAAAATGCTAAAGAGCTGCAAGAGGCCGCCCTGCATTGCCCCCTTGAGAACATGCTGGTTGAAACAGATGCACCCTATTTGACACCGGTGCCCCACCGGGGCAAACCGAATCACCCGGCCATGGTGCGCCATACCGCCAATTTCATTGCCGATTTGAAGCAGATACAAGCCGATCAGGTGGCTGAAGCCACCTATGCCAATACTTGCCAATTCTACGCCATTTAAAGCCCCGGTTAGGGCTTCAAAACCGGGCCAAGACACCCGATAATAGCCCTAATGCAGCCTGTTCTCTGGTTTCTCTATACCTATTGGTCGGCCATTGTTTACCCCGTGATTGCTGTATTGGCGGGCCTTGCCGTGGGCTTGTTGCTTGAAAAATTTCTGGTGAACTATCTGGCTAAGCTGGCCTTAAAAACCAAAACCAAGTTTGATGACATTCTGGTGGCTGCCAGCCGCAAAATTTTTAAGCTGGGTTTTCTCTTGCTGGGTATGAATATTGCTCTCAAGTTTATTGATATTGCCGCGCCCTATGATGATTATGCCAGCAAGTTTCTAAAAGTATCATTTACCCTGCTGGCGGTCTGGTACACGGCCCGGGTTTTAAGTGCGGTCAGCGAACTGTATTTTGCCCGCATTTATGGTGGGCAATCAAGCTCGCTGGTACGTATTATTATTCGCTCTTTTGTATTTGGCCTGGGCGGGCTGTTAATTTTACAGAATCTGGGAATTTCAATTACCCCCATACTTACGGCTCTGGGGGTTGGCGGTTTAGCGGTGGCTCTGGCCCTGCAAGAAACCCTGACGAACTTTTTCGCTGGTATTCAGATACTGGCCACTCAGACCTTTCGCCCCGGTGACTTTGTTGAATTAACCGGCGAAGACGATCTACAAAACGGTTACATTACCGATATCAGCTGGCGCAACATTACCCTGCGTACTGTGCATAACAATCTGATTATTATTCCGAATTCGAAGTTTTCACAGAGCATTGTGAAAAACTATAATTTCCCCCGGGGAGATTTTACCTCGCCGGTTACGGTGGGCGTTCACTATGAAAGTGACCTGAAAAAAGTAGAAGAAGTATCACTTGAGGTTGCCCATGAAGTTGAACAACAGTACGGCGACCCCCATGATGATACCCGGCCCTATATGTGGTTTCACAGTTTTAATGCCTCAAGTATCGATTTTAACATTATGCTGCGGGCCAATGACTTTCGTAAACACTTCAAGGTAAAACACGAGTTTATCAAAAAACTGCAGACACGTTTTGCTGCCGAGGGTATTGAGATACCTTACCCCATTCGTAACCTCTACTTTCGAAACAATCTGTCTGTCGATCAGGCCGCTGAAAAGTAATCTCTCACTCGACGGCCTCAAAAATCTGCCCGGGTTCATAAACTTCAGCACTTTTTACGGGCTCATGCTTTATACCATCAAGCCAAACCCTGGTTTTTTTAAAGGTAAAGTATAAAGTATAATATTTTTTATCGGCCATACAGAAGTGAAGATGGGGGGCGGCAGAGGGGCCGGTATTACCAATGGCAGCCACGGGCTGGCCCGGGGTCACCTGCTGGCCTTGTTGTACTTTAAGGCTGCCCTGTTTCAGGTGTACATAGATGGCCATGGTGCCATCGGGGTGCTCGATGATAAGAGAGTTACCCTGCTCTCGTGAGACCCCGGGTTTCTGGTCGGCAACCTGGTCATTGGCCAGCAGTACTGTGCCGGCCTTAACTGCATAGAGAGGTTGGCCAAAGGTCAGGTAATCATCGTTGTTCTTGCCCTTGGTACCGGGTTTTAGATAATTTCCTTTTTTGTCTATGTGCCCCAGATCATAACAGTATTTGCCGTAAAGGCCGGTATGGCTCCATACATTGGCGTTGAAGTTATTACCTACCTGTACCAGCCCCCTGAGAGGAAAGGCCACCCCCCTGAGCCTCTTTCGCCCGGGTTGTTTGGCCTCATAAAGCTTCATGCTCTTACGGCGCAGGCGCATGACCTCTTGCCAGAGTCGTTTCTGGTATTTCGCGCTTTTATTGTAACCATTGTTAATGGCAAACCAACTGAGCCCCAGATGCTCATAGGCCAGATGTGATTTGGCAAAGCGCCCCTTGATCAGCCGTTTGAATTTTCTGTAGAGGCGTTTACTTTTAAGATAAGTAATGGCCTGCTTGAGGGTCTCACCCAGAAGGCGGTTGTAAGCAGCTTCATAGGGTTGGCCATAGTCAAAACGTTTTAACAGACGCCTGGCATAGCTACTTACTTTTTTGCGCTGCTTCTTTTTTATAGCATGCTCGACGGCCAGATAATATGTGTATGGCAGGTTAGACTTGAAGTATTTATATTGGCTGAACTTTTTCGGGCCCCGTTCTAATATCCCCAGTGAAATTCGAAACTGCTTGAGATCTCGGTGTGCCATGGCCTGCTCAAGCAAAACCCAGGGCTGCAGATATTTTTTCTGCGTACTTTTCTGCAGGGCCTTCAGTGCCTTTGCTGGTCGGCCCTGTTTACGTAGAAGAACGCCCACGTGATACGAATATAAACCGTTGGTTATATCTTTCGCTTCGGCCTGGCGGGCCAGCTTAAGCGCTTCGCCTAACTTGTTCTGCGCAGCCAGCTTTCTTGATTTTTCAAAAAGTTCAAAGGCTGATTGGCCCCACAGTATGGTGGGCAGCAACAGAAGCAGACAGAACCTAGGCAGTGGTCGCATGAACATATCCGAATAGTTGATGCACATAGGGCGACTCTGTCTGCCCAAAGTAGCGCTGGGCCAGCTCGGCCCCCTTGACATCTGCTTTTAAACTGAAGTGCTGCTGGGCCAGGTAGTCTTTAATCGTGCCATCTTCGATTCCGAAACGATAGGCCTCATCGCCTACCTTACCAAAGGTGCCATCGGCCCTGATTTTTCGAGCCTCGGGCAGCTGGCTGCGGCCATCTAGTACCTCGAGCAGCATATAGTCAAAGTAGAGCGAGTTTTGTTTTTTACTCAAGAGCTGAATGGTTTGAAACGTCTGCGCCACGGCCTCTGCTTCAAGATACATGGTTACACCTTCCCAAATAAAGAAGGTTTTTCTTCTTTTATCGAAGCCAGCCTGTAGCAGAACATTGGCCAGCGATTGTTGGTTGAAGTCAATGGGCACAAAGCTCACGTTTTCTGGTAGCCTGCCCAGAAGCCCGGCAAGGCGGCTTTTTTTATAGAGCTGGGTAGGTGCAAAATCAACTTCAAAAACCTGCACCTTCTCAAGGTCTGGGGTGCGGTAGGCCCTGGCATCATAGCCAGCCCCCAGAATAACCAGTTGCTCGAGACCCGTTTGTAATTGGGCCTGCAGCAAATCATCAATAAAGCGGGTACGTACGGCTATACCACCAATAAAACCGGGGCCCTTACGTTCTATAATGGCCAGTAAGAGGTGGCGAAACAGGGGAGTTTTTACCAGCAGGCGAAAAACAGGCCGAAGAAGACCCAGGGCAAGGGGGTCATTAAAAAGACGTTTTTCTGGGCCCTTGCGGCTTTCTACCGCCCTGGCGATGGCCACAATTTCGGCACTGAAGCTGGCCTTACCTGCGCGCATACTTCAGCCATAGCAGACTCATAGAACGAAAAGAAAAAAACAAGATTAAATTGACAACGTGGCCGGGCCGTTCATTTTTCAGCAATGAAAGCTATTTTTTCTTTGTTGTTAGCCACGGGTTTTTCGGCCACCATCGGGGCGGCCCCCCACTGCATGGTGAATAAAAGCACCGCCTATGAGTGTATCGAATATCAGGCCGGCTATACTGCAAGTGCCCGGCGAAAAAACTGTAACTTTGCCGGGGGGGCTCTGCGCAGCGGTAAATGCCCTGAAAAGAACCGCCAGGGTACCTGCAGAGTATACAATAAAAAATATAACCGCCTTCTTGCGTTTAAGTATTACAAAAAAACCTGGACGATCGTTTCATATAAGGCCAAGCAGAGCACCTGTGAAATCTTTGCCCCCTATGGCTCAGCCAAGTGGATCAAGGGGCACCCATATAATCCAGATGTCGGTGAGTTTAACCCCAATTCGCAGATCATTAAGCAGCCCCTGAATCGCTTTTTTCACGGCCGCCCCGTGCTGGTACCCAAAAACGGTTCACCCTATTTCTGGCCAGCCAAGTTGATGGGATATTCTAAACGTTATAAAACATGTATGCGGGTCAAATACTTTGGTGAAAGAAAAGAGGGTATTCTAAAATCGAAAACCGAAGCCTGGGGTCTAGATTGGGAAGTTAATACCATGGTGGCCTGTAAATACCGGGGCAAGTTTCGGCCGGCCAAAATTCTGGGTATTGGTTCGGGCCGCATGAAGGTACGTATCGCGGCCCGCACCCTTCGAATGAAAGACGGTTCTTGCCGCGATATGCGCCGCTGGCCCCAGAAACCCAATAAATATGCCTTTTGCCGCAAGGGTGAGTCAATTGATGCTGTGATTACTGATACGCCGGTGATTACCCCCAATGTGACCACCACAACAACTACTGATAACAACAATACCAATAATAATACAAATAACAACACTACGACTACAACCACGACCACCAGCGACAACGAGCTCGATAAGATGGAAAAAGAACTCGACGATATGGATAAAGAGCTCAACGACCTTGAAAAGGGGCTTTAAGGCCCCTTTTAGCTTTCAGATTGCATCAGACCCCAAATATCCCCAAAAAACTATAACTAACACTGTTTGCTAAAGTTCTTTACATGATATTTCAGTATTCTACCGTGGTCAAAATATAACTAACACTGTTCATTTTAAGTGAACACTGTTAGCTAAGTTGGAGATTACTATGACTGCAATTCTGATTCTGTTTTTCAGTCACTGGGTGGCCTCAATTTTCGCCCAGACATTCTTTTTACACCGCTATGCGGCCCATGCCATGGTTACCATGAGCAAATTTTGGGAGAAGTTTTTCTACATTTTTACGATCGTGGCCCAGGGGCCCTCGTTTTTGCACCCCTATGGCTATGCTGTGCTGCACCGTATGCACCACATACACAGCGATACCGAAGATGACCCGCATTCGCCGCTGAACTCAAAAGACATCTTTTCAATGATGTGGAAGACCAAGCATACCTATGACAATTACGCCTATCGCAAGGTTGAGCCAGAGGCCCAGTTTACCCGTGATTATAT
>CAZHLC010000131.1:0-8739 GCA_964532545.1 uncultured Leptospiraceae bacterium
CTCTGTTTTAAAAATTGAGAAGATTTCAACTTCACCGATGATATAACCGTTTTTGTAACGTTTGTGATCAGGGTCTTTTTCAATAATAAAGATGCGGTCACCCAGCCTCAGACCCTCATGGTGATATAATCTGGCGGTGATAATCATGGTTCGATTGTCATAATCAAGCAGTCGTTTGCGGCTATCGGTAGTCATACGCGATTTGGCGCTGATTTGACCGATAATTTCCATTTTTTCAGTGTGAGGCGCGCTGTATGAGCGATAGGCATGAATTGGATAGCTGACGGCTTCAAGCTGGGGTGTAAGCCCCAGAAACAACATAAGCGTACTGATTAGAACCATGATTTATTTTCGGATGTTAAGTCGTTCAGCAGAACACAATCTTAAAAAAAACGCTGCACCCGCTCTTCGTTGACAAACAGGCCTACGCGCCTATCCCACTCATCGATGGGTAGCTCTTTGAGCTGCTGCCATGAATAGGCCACGAAAATCGACCTTGATCTTTGAAAAAAACGCAGAAAACGGTCATAGTAGCCACCGCCACGGCCCAGTCGAAAACCCTGAGGGTCGATATAGAGACCCGGCACAATCACATAATCAAGCTGGCTCATTGCTAGAAACGAATGTTTGTTTTCAGCCGATTGCAGCAGCATGCCGCTACCCCGTATTTTCGGAAAAAACAACCGCAGATTTCTATGCCCGGCCAGCATGGCTGTCACCGGCAGCTCACTTCGAAATGGTTTATATACGAAGATGTTCAGCTCTCTGTTGGGAAGAGTTGAGAGCAGATTGTCAGCAATCTTCTGTAACAGTAGACGGTGCTGCGCCCCGCTAAGGCTGGCTTTGAAAGTTTTTCGTTCAGCTTTAAACTGTTGGCGCAGCTCTTCTTTGGTCAAATGAAAACACAGCCTAGAGAGTCTGGGCAAAGAATATTTCACCTGGCAGAGCTCTGCCACGGCGTTTCAGCATTGCAGTAGCCCCATCAAGCTTTACCCACCTCTGGCCATCAAGAAGGTAGAGAGTGGTTTTGCTCTGCAACAACACCTTACCCTGATTATTCACCACCAGCTGTACGGGTTTTTTTACCGGCAGCTTGACTTTTTTACGCAGGTCGTCTTCTATGATGCGCAGCTGTTTGCCTTCTACTACAGCCAGGCTGTGGGCAGAAAAACCAGTCAGAGAGATACTGCTGTTTTTGCCGGCATAGAGCTCTTTCAGCACAACTTCATCTGTCTCAGGGGTTATATCGAAGTAGTATGACTTTTTCTCTGTAGTGACCAGCAGTCTATTGCCAGCACCCTGCAAGGCAACGACCTTGCCCTCAAGATCAACCTTGAGCCTGCGGGCTTTACACTTTTTGCACGCTTCTGCAAAATAGAGCGCATCTTTTTTGGCATAGATCAGGCCGTTCTGCCAGCCATACTGGTTCTTTGAAACTTTCAGCTTTTTTATCTGCCGGGCATTGTAATCAAAAATGCGGGTTACCTTTTTGAATCTTACAGCAAAGCGGTAGCCAGAGGGCGTGCTGAGTACCGACAACGATTTGGCCCCCCCTTCAGGCAGATAAAACTCATGCAGCTTATCACCGTTATGGGGGTGATGTACCGCCACATGGTCGGTAAAAAGTATAAACAGCAGGTCGCGGGCCACCAGATCTACCGGCTTAAAGCGCAGTGATTTATTAAAACATCTGTTGCCCTGGTTCAGACGATAACAGTGCAGACCGCTTTTATCAAAGAAGTACATTCGGTCATTCTGCAGGTGTACCCTGGCTTTGATACTGTGGGGCCAGTTAAAGCGGCCCAGGGCAACTCTGGCTTTGCTGGTTGGGCCCACCTTGGCCGAGGCCCCTTTCAGCACCCGGGCGGTGTATTTGCCTGCCGGGTAGCGGGTTACCAGTTCGCGTTTCACATCGCTGCGCAGCTTGCGCGATTTTTTCTGTTTGCCCAGGGTCTTGTACAGGCCATAGAGATAAATCTCTTCAGGGTCATCAGCGACCGAAATACGCAGATTTTTTTCAGCCTTATCATACTTTTTCTCGAGATAGTTGATAAAACCCAGATAGTAATTGGCATCTGCTTTTAATTGGTCACTTTTTTCTGCGCGTTTCAGATGACGGCGTGCTTCTTTGAACAGGTCGTCTGAGAAATAGCTGACCCCCAGGTTGAGGTTGGCCAGCCCGTTATATTTATCATCAGAAATGATTTCTTTAAAAGTCTCACGTGAGGCCTTGAATTTCTTAAGACGATAAAGAGCAACACCGTTGCCCACCCGGGCTGGCGTATAATTGGTATCATGATCAAGACTCTGTTGAAACTGGCTCAGAGCTTCGCGGTTTTTCTGCTCTTTTAAATCTAAAATACCGAGGCGATAGTAGGCCTCGGCGCTGCGATTGTGCTTTTTGATATATTTACCCAGGCTTTTGCGCGAAAGGTCGTAATCTTTTTTGTCAGCATGATAGCGGCTTGCTACCAGAGCCCAGCGTGGGTGCTTTTTAAACCTTTTTTCACCATCAGAGAAAATCTTGTCTGAGCGCTGTGATGAGTTGTCGGCATTATAGGTGGCTCTTGCCCAGCGATACATGATTTCAGGGGTTTTGATCTTTTTATAGAGCTTCTGCCAGTCTTTGGCTGCGGCGCCATAGTTCTCTTTTTTCTCATGGCCCCGGGCACTTTGAATGGTTTTATTATGCTTTGCCAGTTTCTGGTTCTCGCGCAGTGTAACTTTGGCCTCAGTCAGGGCGGGGTAGGTTTTATCTTCACTCTCAGCCAGTTTAATAAAGGCAAATGCCTTTTTGTAATCAGGCCGCTTAGCAGAAGCTGCGGCTGAGGCTTTCTGCAAATAGCAGTAGGCCAACCTGGTTTTAATGATCTTAACCGCAGGGTATTTCTTTTTGAGAGGCTTATATACTTTGATGGCACCGTCATACTTAGACTTTTTTTCAAGTGCAATGCCCTTAAGCAGGGGCTGCACGTACCCCCCGGGGGTGGCCTTTGCAATGAGTTTATCAATCTTTGCCAGTTTCTTTTTTGTTTTTTTGGCGCCCTTCGATTTTTTCTTGTACACCTTCTTCAGTTGAAAAGTGTAAAGGTCGCGGGTATTTACCAGAGTTGGTAGATGTTTTTTATCTATCTTCAGGCCTTTTTTATATGATTTTTCACAGCCCTTGAGCTTTTTATAGTATCTTTTGTAGCGGTTACGTGCGAAACAAACCCGCCCCTTTATATTATAGTAGCCTGCGAGCTCTTTAAATCTGCTCTGCTTTGACTTAACATTTTTCTCTGCATCTTTAACAGCACCTTTCTGCAGCAAAGCAAGGGTCTGCTGTTCGAAGCTGGCAAATTCGACCAGCTTTTTCATTTCTTGAACCTGGGCTGCATCATCAGCAGTTACCGAAGACTCAGCTTCTCGCAGCAGGCTCTTGGCCTCTGCATATCTCTCTTGCTGCAGGTATATGAAGGTCGCCTGCGAATAGGCCGCTACAACATCTTTTTTCAGTGTTTTGCTTTTGAGAAAAAATTTCAAGGCTTCGCTGTAGTCACCCTGGTCTTTATAGTATAGCCCCTTGGCATAAGCTATTTGAAAAGATTTGGGCAGGTTTTTTTCACCCTGATTCAATGTTTTCAGCTGTGCACTGCTGTTTTTCTCGGCTTCGAAGGTTTTGGCAAGGTAGATATATGCTTCTTCAAGTTCAGTGTTCTGCGACAGGGCCTTGCCCAGTTTTGCCCTGGCGTTTTTATATTCTTTGTTATGATAATATGAAATACCCAGAAAAAGGCTTGCTACCGCCATATCTGGGTTGGCCTTTTCTACTTTTTTAAAGTGACCAATGGCAGCTTTGTAGTCTTTTTTTTGCAGGGCTTTTTTACCCTGATTCATGCCGGCCTTAACAGTAGCTATACTCTTACCCTGTTTGGCCCAGCGGTTTTTGGGGTTCAGTCTGGCAGCTTTGTTATAGTAACTTTCGGCCTGCACATCTTTATTCTGAGCCGAATAAGCTTCGCCCAGGTGAACATAAAGCGTATCTTTGGGTTTGTAGCCTAAAGCGTCGGCTTTTTTAAAATCAGTTACGGCCCGTTGGTAATCACCGGTCTCTTTGCTTGATAGCCCCAATTGAAAACGATAGATCGCATCGCTGGGCTTAAGCCGGGTAAGTTTTTCATAAGAGCCCCGGGCTGCCGGCCCATCACCTGCCAAGCGTGAAGCTACCGCATGAGTCAACAGCATCTGTTCATTATTTGGTTCTTTTTTATGGGCTTCGGCGAAGGCCTTCTGGGCTGCCGGGTAATCTTCAAGAGCACTGTGATTCAGCCCCTTTAAATACCAGGCTTCGGCAAAGGGGTAGCCGTTAATTGACTGTTCGGCTTTCTCAAGCGAACGTTTATATTGTTTGCGGTTATAAAGAGTTTTACCTATTTGCAGATTTTTATAGGCCTTGCGGTAACCCTCGACATCAGTAGCCGGCAGGTTACCTCGAAAATTTTCAATTTTCTTCGGCCCACCACTCTGGCAATGCCAGAGCAAACCTATGAGAAGAAAACCTGTTAGAAAATTCCGAGCCATTTGTCTTTGCTGCTTTTCCATGAGATACCATTTAATTGAGTATTTTGTCTTTTATTCTGATGCTCTATAAACATGAATAATTGCCAGTTAGAAGTGGTAGCGCCCTTTTTTTCAAAAAGATCACTGCCATTCAGCTTAAAAGAAATCACCTTTTCTTTGCTGTCGATTAAAAGGCCAAGAGAAATCACTTTCTTATCTTTTGGCTCAAACCAGTCTGAAACCGGTTTGCCCTGCTCTACAACTCTGATAAAACCTTTCTGAGCTTCAAAGAAAATGAAACTTTTCTGGTTGGTAAGACCAAAGCGTACATTGCCCTCGAGTTTACTGAACTGTGCTGCGAGATTAATCAGCGCCCCATCAAGGCGGGCGCTTACAGCATGAAAACTACCGTTTTCTTTAAATAAGAGTGCGTTGAACGAGTCTTTGTCAGCCTGCACGGCCTCTTGAAAGGCTTTCAGGGTGCCAGAGGTTCGCCAGAAAGAGTCATCACTGAGAAGCCCATTGCCCTCAAGAAAATGTTCACGCCAGATGACCACAGTGTCGCCCCGCCCATCATAATTTACATTGCCTACATCAAAGAAGGCTGGTTTCTTCTCTTCGACTCTGCGTTCAATCAGTCGAAACTTCTGGGCTGCTTTAAGCGGTTTGTCATAAATTCTGGGGGTAAAGCCGGCAAACTTGCTCTGGTTCTCATATAACAGCAAACCACCAGGAACTGAATAAAGGCCAACCGGGTTCTGGCTGGTATCATCAGGATAACGCAGGTTCACCGTGACCTCTTTGCCTGCTCTGAGCTGAATCGTGGTTGTCTGATCGGCAAAGCCCGGGCGTTCAGCCTTCAATTGATAGGTATCTGCAATGACTTTCTGATCAAGAGCCGGCAGCGAGGCAAAGTTGTAAGTTTTATTTTTACTTTTAAGCTGAACCCTGACTGTTGATTTTTGAGCCAATACGCTGAATTTACATTGCAGGCTTTTAACCAGGGGCTTACTCAGCTTCTGTTCACTCTTGAGCAGATGCCGGTTCACACTCTGAGAAGCAGCCTTCATACGTTTGCCCGATTTTACAATGGCAATCAGGCCGCCACGCAGACTGCTGCTCTCTGTTACTGTGTATGAGGCTGTGAACTTCTCAAGCTGGTTCAGGTAAACCGGGTCAATTAATGAACCCTCTACATTCAATTCTGATGTGCTGTTGTTATATTCAGCAACCTTCAGGGCCAACAGCAGCCGGGGTTTACTGCCCTGCACTTCTTTTAGAAGTCTTTTTTCAAGCTGCTTTCTTTCGCGTACTCTGCCATAGGCAAAACTGCTTTTGATTAATTTTACTTTGTATTTGCTGCTGAGGCTGCCCTGTAGATAATGAAGCAGCTGAATATACATGTGTTCGGGTATCTGTACCGAATTGTAATTTAAATATGCCAGCACGCTGATTTCTTTCTCAAAACGTTTTATGTAATCGTTGTCGGCCGGCCTGAAGGTTCGAACTGTAAGTTTGGGGCTGGCAAGTTTTGGTTCGGGCAGACTGAAACCAAAGTCATTTTTGAACTGAAATGAAGCCGGCTGCAGATTTATAGCTTTCTTTTCTGGTTCTTCAATCTTCTGTACCGATGAGCATGCTGTCAGCATTAACAGGCCCAGAATTAGCGGTGCCATTTTCATGAGTTCTTTCCTTTTTTTTCGATAGCCTTTTCTAAAGCCGGCAGGCTTTGACTTACTTCGTTGATAATTGCCCTTGCCAGGCTTGCAGATATACGCCCGGTCAGGCCGAATATGTAGGGCCCACTCTGGTAGATGCCATAAAGCAGCTTGTCTTCATCTTTAGCATAGGCATAGCGAATCACAATTGAGGTGCCAGAACGTTTTGCCACACTTTCGGTGATTTGGGTTTGAGCAGGGCCAAAGGCCTGGCGCTGCAGCTTCATAGCTAATGGTTTTTCGCCAATATCACAGATGAACAGCTTACCCTCTTTGGCCCAGCGATAATCGGCCACCGCACAGTTTTTAAAGCTGGCCTGCAAGGCCTGCCAGTTTTGAAAAAACTTCAGGCTACCCTTATACCTTTCGTTATAGGGTAGATAACTGGTAATACCGGGTATTTTTGTCTGCTTTTTAAAAGAAGAGGCAAACTCACCTGCGAACTTTTCAGCTTCTGTGCCTTTGATAAAAACAACCTGCTGGTTCATCATTAGCTGACATTCACCGCTGCGACATCTCGACTGCCACTTCTGCGGTAGGTCAACATTGATCGTTGCCTCAGCCTTCAGGTTGTTGTTTGCAAAAAAGAATTTGAGTGCATTGTATTGCTGGTGAAACCAGAAAACTTCAGCCTGTAACCTGTTCTGGTCTCGTTCAAACATGGCCAGAATTTCAAGTGGGGCCTTCGTTGATTCGCTCTTACGGGTGATATTCTGCAGCAACCAGTCGCTTTTAATCTTGCCGATATCGGTTTTAAGGCTGCTGAATTGTTTTTCAATTTCTTGCTGCCGTTGCTTGTTGCCGGGGTCTTTTTCTTTGCAGGCAATCAGAGTAAGCGCTATTAAGAGATAGCTAACCCTTTTCATGTTCTCTCGTGGTCATTACTATCACATAGCGGGTCAACCCAAAATTCTGGTAATTGAATTTATGTCAGGCCTGTTTTTTCATTGACCGCATTCTTTCAGTTAACACTTGATGTTGCAGTGAAAATACATTATTTTGCCTTGTTTCTCGTGCTTTTTGCGGCCTGCAAAAGCAAAACAACTAAACCGGTTATTGATATTAGAACCCCGGGCCCATTGTTGCAGGTTGCTTATCAGCACCAGACCCAGAAGCGCCATAGCCAGGCTTACCAAATCTATAATCAGGTGATCAATACCTATCCCGGTTCGCACCATGCCGAGAATGCGGCCGGCAAGCTGCTTGAGCTCTCAGCCACAGTAGATCAAGAATTTACAGACCTGCAAGGTGATATGTACCGCGCAAAGAATAAAGAGCAGAAAATCTCATTGATCGATGTCTATCTCAAACGTAACTTACTTGATATCTACCGCGACAAAGCCATTCAAATGCGTCAGAGTGTAATTGAGGCCAAAGCAAAGCCCAAAAAGAAAAAAAGGCGCAGACGCAAAAGAAAGAAAAGGTAACCTTCTGCACAATGACATAGTCGAAGTCGCAAAGCTGCTGGCCCGGGCCGAGAGTGCATTATTCATCACCGGGGCTGGCATTTCGGCAGAATCTGGGCTGCCCACCTACCGGGGCATTGGCGGCATTTACGAAAACAAACTCACCGAGCTCAACCTTCCCATAGAAACTGTTTTGTCTGGGCAGATGATGGCAAGTAAACCTGATGTTACCTGGCAGTTTATTGGCCAGATTGAAGAGGCCTGCCGCGGTGCCCGGCATAATAAAGCCCATCGCATCATAGCCGAAATCGAAAAGCAGATGAAACGCTGCTGGGTTCTGACGCAGAACATTGATGGTTTTCACAGCGAGGCTGGCTCAAAGCAGGTTATCGATATTCACGGCGATATACATGATCTGTTCTGCCCAGAATGCGGTTATAGCGATAGGGTTGTCGATTATTCAGGGCTGAGCTTTCCCCCCGCCTGCCCAGATTGTGGCAGCATCATCAGGCCCCATGTGGTTCTGTTTGGCGAAATGCTGCCTGAAGATAAGCTGGCCGTAATAACCTCTCAACTAGAAGAAGGTTTTAACATAGTATTTTCTATTGGTACGACCAGTGTCTTTCCTTATATTGCCATGCCCATTTATAATGCCCGCTCAGAAGGTAATGTTACAGTTGAAATAAATCCCGCAGATTCTGAAGTTTCTGACATCGTCGACTTCAGATTTCAGGCCGGCGCGGTTGATACACTCACACAAATTTATGAAACCATGCAGGGTTTCAATTTAAAATAAGACTGTACGAGCTACAGGGTCACTATGATTTGCGAGCTGTTATGAAAAAAGATACCCGCGATGCTATCTTAGAACATGCCAAAAAAATCTTCAGCGAAAAAGGTTACCACGACACCAGTGTTTCTGACATCATAAGTGCGGCGGGCATGGCCCAGGGCAGCTTCTATAACTATTTTAAAAGCAAAAAGGCTATTTTTCATGAAATCATCAAAGATTTTACTGAAGAATTAATCAGCCAGGTAGCCCAGTATACGCCAGATCAAATTGAAGATCAGAA
>CAZHLC010000132.1:0-8638 GCA_964532545.1 uncultured Leptospiraceae bacterium
CCCTGGTGACGGGTACCATTTACTCTGGTAATGTGAGCAGCAATTGCACCTTTAAAGGCAAAAAGCTCTACGGCAAGGTCAAGGTGGTTGATAGCTTTCCTGATTTCAAGGTAAAGGTAGTGAGTTCTTTTGCTGACCTTAAGGTAAAAAAAGTTTCTTCTTTTCCTAATTCATGCGGAAAATGGAAGTTTGTGAATTCTTTTCCTGACTTTAAGGTGAAGTTCGTAAACTCATTTGAAGATTTTAAGATAAAATATGTGACCAGCTTTCCCGGGGTAAAGTAAAATGGCTGCCCCCTTAATCAGTATCGTTGTACCTACGTTGAATGAGGCAGAGTACCTGCCCCAACTACTTGAATCAATCAAACAGCAATCGTTTACAGACTATGAGGTGATTGTAGGCGATGCTGGCTCAAAAGATGGTACCGTAGAAGCCGCAGAAAAGTATGGGGCCAGGGTGGTCAAAGGCGGCATGCCTGCCGTGGGGCGCAATGCCGGGGCCAGGGTAGCCACTGGTCAGTACCTATTCTTTTTTGATGCCGATGTCACTCTGCCTGGCGATTTTCTGCAGAAGGCCTATGATGAGATGAATGAATGTTTTTTAGATTTGGCCACCTGTGAATTCTGGCCCGATTCTGATTTGCGTTTAGATCGACTGATGTTCACCTTCGCAAACCTTACGGTAAAAATGAATCAATCTTCTTCAAGCCCCAGAGCTGCCGGTTTCTGTATTTTTATTACCCGGCGGCTGTTTGAACGTATAGGTGGTTTTGACGAGTCGCTGAAGCTGGCTGAAGATCATGATCTCTGCGAGCGAGCTGCAGCGTTTCGCCCCCTGAGGGTATTAACCTCGACATCGCTTAATGTGAGCGTACGTCGCCTGGCCAAAGAGGGCCGCTTTTCTCTGTTAGAAAAGTATTTTCAGGTTGAATGGCATCTGTTAACCAAGGGCAGTATTCGTGAAGACATCGTTGAGTATGAATTCGGAAACTTTGCCGATGAAAGCAAGTCACCGGCGAAAAACACGCTTGATGAATTTGAAAAAAGATTAATTGGTATGGAGAAAGAATACGACCGTCTGGCTGACCGTTTTCTTGAAGCCAACCCCTGGGTGGCTACCATACAAGAGAATCAGAAAAAAATCAGCGAAAGCTGGAGCAAAGTCATGACTTCTTTTACCGGTCTGTTAACCGGGCGCAAAAAAGAAGCCTGATTATTTTTTTAGAAACTTTTTAAACCACAGGGCTGAATCTTTCAGAGTACGTTTCAGGCTGTTAAAGTCAACGTGCACCAGCCCGAAGCGGGGCCGATACCCCTCGGCCCATTCAAAATTGTCAAGCAGGCTCCATGCGAAGTAGCCCTTGATGTTGACCCCTTCTTTTTTCGCTTTGAGCAGCTCGGCCAGATAGTTTTCAAAAAACTCGATTCTGCGGGCATCATCAACCCTGCCATCAACCACTTCATCTTCAAGGGCCATGCCGTTCTCGGTAATATAGATCTCAGGAATCTCAGGGTATGAACCAAACTGTTTTAAAATATTGTAGAATCCCCGGGGGTAAATTTCCCACTTCATAGCCGTGGTATCATATTCAGCCTTTGATTCAGCCTGTATGGGGCGCCCCTTGATATAGGGTATGAGGCGGTTAGCCTTGAACCTGACCCGGGTATAGTGATTAATACCCATAAAATCAAAATTGAATTTGATACGGTCTTGATCACCCTCTTGGGCATAACGGGCTATATCGTGCAGACTGGGGGCCGCCGAGCTGGGGTAGCCTCTGCCAAACACCGGGTCGACCCACATGCGGTTCAATATGGCATCGGCAGCTCTAGCCACCTTCTCATCTTTGGCAATGTTTCTAAAGGGCTCAACGGCCTGAATCGCGTTGGTTGTGCCAATTTTCAGGCTTTTTTTATGGGCCCGCAACGTTCTGGCGGCTTCAGCCTGCGCAAGCAGCGTATGGTGGGCTGCCTTAAGGTACTTCTGAAAACCACGCTTGCCCGGCGCATGGGTGCCCAGCAGATAGCCCATGCCGATAAAAATAAAGGGTTCATTGAGAACTATAAAATGTTTCACCCGATCGGCGAAGGCATTGGCACAGACCTGAGTATAGTCATTAAACCAGTTAATTATATCACGGTTCAGCCAGCCGCCCCGGTCTTCAAGATTCTGAGGAAGATCCCAGTGGTAAAGGGTGACCCAGGGGGTGATTTTCTTTTTTAACAGTTCATCAATCAGACGGTTATAGAAGTCAATACCAGCCTGATTTGGTTTGCCCGCGCCATTGGGAATTATTCTTGGCCATGAGAGCGAAAAGCGGTAGGCATTAAAACCAATCTGCTTCATGATTTTCACATCATCTTTATAGAGGTGATAGTGATCGCAGGCTACGTCACCATGGTCACCATTCTTGACTTTACCCTTAGTATGGCTGAATGTATCCCAGATTGAGGGCGACTTGCCATCGAGATCAAAAGCACCTTCGATCTGATAAGATGATGTGGCCGTACCCCAGATAAAGTTTTTCCCAAATTGTGATGCCTTCATGTGGGCAGAAAAGCGATTACATTTAGGTAGAATAGAAGAATTTATTAAAACAAAGGGCGGATCTTAGACCCGCCCCTGATGCAGTTGAAACTACTCAGTAGAAATCAAACATTAGAGACTGCCAGCCTGCAACCAGCATGAACTCACCGGCCGGCTGGGGCCCGGTCAGGCGCTGATAGGCAGGCAAACCCACCTCAACAGCCAGGCGCTGATCTTTGCCTGGCCCCTGTTGGGTATACAGATTAAAACCAAGCCAGACATTCAGCTGATCACCGGCCCGCAAATCTGGTTGAGCCGTGGGCACCGAGTCTTTCGTACCCAGAGGAATAGTAACCTGCTGAGCAATACGACCATCGGCACCCTCGATATTCAACCAACTCTGCCAGTGGGCGCGTACCGAAGCACTGATGAAATCAGCAAGGGTGTATGAGAACCACAGGTTGCCCTCTAAGCGGTTACCAAGGCGGTAATCGGCCTGATTGTCATTAAGTCTGATCGTGCCACCCAGCTGGGTGCCAACTGAGAAGTCATCTGCTCTGAACACATACCCCACGCGCGGAATCAGATCGTACGAGCCCGAACCCAGCTGCATGGGATAGGGAAAATGCCGGTCTTGCGCAGGCAGGGGTACGGGCACAAAGCCACTTTCATCTATGCTGCCGGTGGGCAGACTGGTTGTCAGGCTGACTGTGATATCTTGCCCGGTGAACTGGCTGAGGCTACTGATCAAGCCAACCTTCACATCGCCCAGACCCTTTGTCTGGGTATCAAAGGTACTGACCCCGGCCAGCTTCGCCACCGGTGCCGCGATGGTGTGGCTCATATTGTTAACCACGTAGGGCACCATCACCATAACGGTTACCAGATCTATGGGTGCATACATTAAAGAAGGCATATGCATCTGCATGGTCATATCTGTCGGTGAGACCACAAAGCGACCGTTGGGCAGAACAACCTCGTTTTCTGCAGATACCCTGGTAGTGCCATCTACCATATTGGGCATATTCATAAACATGTAGCGATAGCCAAACATCAGCTCACCAGCTTGGTGAGAATGATCGGCCATAACACCAATAGGTGCGTGAGAATCGGGCTGGGCAGAGACACCAAATACGGCGCCTGCATATAGCAGCCCTGCTATAATACTTTTTTTCATTTTTAAACTCCTGTTTTTTTTGTTGTTACGATCGAAAAAACAGCAGCCTATGAAGGTGGCTTAAATAACGAAGATTGATAATTGAAGAGCTGCTGACACTGGTCTAAATGTGTCAGAACCAGATGGTCATTGCTCAGCTGGTAGGTATCGATATAGAACAATTGCAGGCTTACCGAGGCCGCCAGAATCGAGTCTGTGCCCCCCAGACAGCCACTGAAATGGGGCTGGCTGCTCTGTTGCTTCTGGGCACAATCACAGCCGCAATCGCAGTCATCATGATCTGCAGCCATGGTACAGGCGCAAACCTTAAGCTCTTCTTTCACAGTCGCCATTAGCGCTGGGGCAAACAGCGACCAACAGAGAAAAGCAATGCAGAGTTTGGCTGAGAGCGCCATATGCAGGTATGAACTTTCTTTGGCAAACGCTCTGTAAACCAATGAAATCATAGAAGGGCCCAAATAGTGGACAAAATTTGTACACTATAGTATCTTTTGCTGTAATGATACTGTCAATGAAGACAGAGTATGCCCTTAGAGCAATTCACGAAATTGCGGGCCATGACAACAATATTAACCGCGAAGAAATTTCTCTGAAGCAGAATATTCCCCGGGCTTTTTTAAAAAACCTTTTGCTAGACCTGAAAAAAGCAGGTTTAATCAAAACAACCAAGGGCCCGGGCGGTGGCTACAGGCTGGCGCGGCCCAAGGGCGCCATTACTGTATGGGATATTTATCAGGCGGTAGATTACCGCGAATGTAAAGGTACGCGCTGCTTTCCGGGTATGTATGAACAGTGTGAATATCTTGAAAAATGTGAACTTAAAGGCGTCTGGTTTACCATTAATGACGTGATCAAAACGACCATGGCGAAGATGAATCTTGCAGACTTGCCAAAACCACAGGAGAATTAAATGTCTAAGAATGTTTATGTAGATAAAGACGACTGCACCAGCTGTAACCTGTGTGCTGACACCCTGCCCCAGTACTTTCGTATGGATGAGGACGACCTGGCAGAATCACATAACACGGGTGACAATGTAAATAACGCCGATATACCTGAGGCAGATTACGACAAGGTGCAAGAATCAATAGATGACTGCCCTGGTGAATGTATTCACTGGAAGTAATTACTCTCTTCTGGCTTAAGCCCAAAATTTTGTATACATGATATCGCCACCACCGGCAAAGGTGTGCATATGACCGTTAATGATTTAATGCAGGCTGACATGCTGACCGCCCAGACCAGTGAACGTGTAAGTTCAGTGGCCTATAACATGGCCAATAATCAGGTTGGGGCTGCCCTGGTTGTCTCAGGCGCCAGGCTTGTGCAGATTTTTACCGAACGCGACCTGCTCAACAAGGTCATAGCCGAAGGCCGTGATCTTGAAGAAACCCTTGTAGAAGAGGTGGCCACTGAAAACCCTATAACGGTAAACAGTGGTGACAGCATAATTGATGCTATAGGTCTTATGCAGAAAAACAATATTCGCCATTTACCAGTAATCGATAACGAAGGCCAGCCGGTTGGTATTCTTTCGAGCCGCGATATTTTTAAACTGATTAACCCGGCTGAGGCGAGCGCTCTATTGTCAGTAAAGTAACGTCATCTGCAATTCGTACATCACCTCTAAACAGGTGAAAATCATACATAATCTGCTGGTGAACCTCTGCAATGGGGGCCGTACTCTGCTCGCGCAGCAGGCTATGTAAGCGCTCTATTGAATACTGCTCGTCTTGTTCATTCTTCTGCTCAATGACCCCATCGGTGAAAAGAAAAATACGGTCACCCGGCTGCAGCTGTAATCTTTTCTGGCCGAAGCGGGCTTCATCAGCCTCAAGTGCCGCCAGCATAAAGCCCGAAGTATCGAGATTATAAAACTTATCTTTGGCTGCAGAATAATAAAAAGGGGTTACATGGCCAGCATTGGCATAAATGACTTTGTAATTGCTATCGACTTTTACCAGAAAAGCCGTCAGATAATCTTGCGTAGTTATTTTACTCACCAACTCATTGTTGGCCCGGGCAAAAACATGAGCGGGCTCATAATGCCTGCGGGTGATATTGTGAAATACCTGCTTGGCCATCATGGTGACAAATGCAGCAGGCACGCCATGGCCTGAAATGTCGGTCATCAGAAAATAACTGTGCTCTTTCTCTAGAAAAATATCGAAATAATCACCAGAGACTTTACCGGCTGGCTGATAAACAGCGTGATAGTTGAGCTCTTGCCAATGGCCTTCACCTCTGGGTAAAATGCCAAACTGAATGTCAGCAGCAAACTTCAACTCTTGCTGCAGAATTTCATCTTTTTCTTTCAACAATGCTGTGGTACTGCGCAGCTTATGTTGGGCTTTCTGGGTCTCTTTCCAGAAATAGTAGGTGCCGATCACTCCAGAAACTGTCATAATCACCCAGGTAACCAGAGATAGCAGTTTATTGATATCGTCTTCAAAGGGGTATAAAGGCGGATTCATGTGTACATAGGTGGTGGTTGCCACTATGGCCAGCAAAATGATGCCCACAGAAACATAGATCAGCTTTTTATATTCTAAGCCCAGTTGAAAAAACTGTAGAGGTAAAAGAATCAGCAGCAGAAAATAAAACTGTGAATCTTCTCCAAGAAATATGGCGTACCAGCAAACAAAAGCAAGCCCTACAAAAAGAGCCGTGCTCGAGAAGATGACTCCTCGACCAAATATGCCCTTACAGATATAGGCCCCGGTGACTACCAGCTGGGCAATCACCAGAGGTACCATAAAGGGCAGAAAATAGGGCCAGTACTTATCGGCGTCTCGTACCAGCATCACGCCAAAGAAAAGCCAAAGCAGAAAAGCATCTGTGAAAAGCAGAATAATGGTGTAAAAAATCAAAATAAGGCTGATGAGGCGATTACGCTCTTTGCCTACCTGATCTTTATAGTGGTGCTCACCCCAGTTGATCAGCCTGTTCCAACCATTCATGAAATTCATGGTAAGTAGTGCTGATGAGTCATGGTTTTGCCAGGGTCAAGAGTAATTTTAAATTGAGATGTTGCCCATGAGTTTCTCGATTTCGGCCCCGATTTTGAGGGCCTGGGGTGAACCATTTTTACCAATGATCAGACAAGAGTCTTTGATCGCCTTGAGGTCGCTGAATGATAATTCGGTAAGTGCAAACTTTTTGTCTTCTTTCATCTTCTTCAATTTCATAGAAAGAGCTAAATGAGGTGCTGCGCCCCCTGTACAGAAGAAAGCTATAGATCAGACAGGTTGAACGAATGAGTCCATAAATCGTGTAAATTGCATTTAGCAAAGGCCTTCATTTGGGGCGGATAGTTTTTCAGCCCCAACCTGAATTCGGCCGTTAAAGACGGGTTTCTTGTTCGTTGCATGGTCTTGACTTCAAGATCTTGCAGGGTTTTGGTCATTAAACCGATTTTTTCTATGTAATGGCCCTCATTGGCATTTTTCAGGGGAACCCTGATCACCACAAACTCGCCCCGCCCGTCAGCAATGCGCTCAACTACAGGCAGGTGCTCTTCAGCCAATTCTTGCCACTCTCGTGAGTTGGCCTGGGTATACTCTTTCATGGGAGTAATGGGTTTACCATCGTTGGTGAAGGGTTTCTGCTGGTCACCACAGGCCAGCAGAAACAAAGCAAATAAGATTAAAAGACTATAAGTCTTGATCATTGGTTGTTCGGTATACTTTCATGGGGTTTGAACCGTCGCGGGTCACCACCACCAGCCAGTCTTTGCCGGCATCGTTATAGGTCACATGACTGAAGATTCGCTGGTTGGGGTTGGTTCCGTCAATACCCAGAACGTTAACCACTGTAAAGTCGGTTTCGGCCGGGCTTGAACCAGAACTTACACTGGTCATGTTGGCCCGCCATACGTTGGCACCATTCGAGGCATTGTCATAGCCCACGTAAAGATAGTTACCTACAAATTCAAGCAGAGTAAAGTGGGTATTTGTTGTACAAAGGTTAGGTGACGTACCACAGGTACCGGTATTGCCGGCCATATTGGTTTTGCCCGTGCTGGTGCCCTCGGTACTTTCAGCAACCATCACCCAGTTGGCAGCCCCACTGGGGGTGCCACCACTTGAGACCTTGGGTAACATCCAGAGCTGGGGCACCTCTTGACCTGAGGGGCAAACCTGTTTTACCGTGCGAAAATCACAGCCTACGCCATACTCATCGTTGTTGGTACATACACTTGAGACTTTACAGGCATTGCGCACCATGTAAAGATCACCATTGGGCGCTGTGCGCATGAAAGGTATGGCCAGCATAGAAGGTACGAACTTGTTATAGGGCTCAACACAATCCATCTCGATTAGACCGGTGCCACAGGTGGCTGCACCTGCCACAGCTGAGTTTTCTGGCAGCGGTATTGAGATGTAGGTATTCCACTTGGTGTTGCTATCAGGAGTTACATCTTCCCAGTAGGTGTCGCAGGTGCCCACCCAGCCATTACAGTCAGGTGGTAATGAGCTCTTGGTAGAATATGCCAACTTGGTTCTCAATATGCCACCGTCAGATTTTCCGGTACGGGGTGCACCCAGAGTTCCTGAGTATTTTCCACCGTTTGCAATGTAGAGCTGCGATTCGTTAGAGCCACCAGCTTCATCACTGTCGTACTCATAGGCGATGTTCAGTGCGTTCAAGTAATAGCTGTCTGCGTCACTTGTATCAGAACCATTAGGTAGAGTTGCAGAATTGGCCCCCACCCGGGTCATCATAAATGGTCTTTGGCGTACACCCGCAAAATAGCCAGTGCCGTCATCACAGCCGCCGACCTTAACACAGATGCGGCCACCACGGCCGCCACCACCGGCCTCAGCACCGTAATGGTTCCACAATTGTTCTTTGAATACCACAAATATTGTCGAGCGATAGGCAAAGCCGCCACCGGGGTCTGGGTTCAAACCTTCAGTGAAGGTGAAATCTGTT
>CAZHLC010000133.1:0-8607 GCA_964532545.1 uncultured Leptospiraceae bacterium
TTGGTATTCTCAAACTCGACTTCACCTTCACAATGGCAGGTGCCCGTGAAACCCATGGCCCTGAATGTAAAAAACCTGGTGCCACGAACCCCTGCAACTGATGTAGGGGTGCGCACGCGAAGCTTCTGCCCTTTGGTGAGCCTGTTTACGTTGAGCCACATATTACCCCGGGGTACACCCAGCTCTTTCTGGTCAGGGCTGAGATTGGTGAGTTGAAAACTTGTATTGAACTGCACTTCGGCATTGCCGATGCCATCGAGCTTGATGATTACAATGCCATCTTTGCCTGTCTCAATCTTATCGCCCTGGGCCAGTTTCAGGCCAACTCTCGCAGGTTGACTCTGACCTGCTATGGTTGCGCTCGCCTGACCTTTTACAAATAACACGCTGCCTGCAACCTGCTGGGCAGGTTTTTTGCAGTAGGTAAGTGCCCCTGCCATTATTACTGTTATTAGAGTTTTTTTCATTTTTGTCTCCCCTTAAGATTTTTTACCCGTCTGCGCACCAACTTCCAGTTAATGTCGAGTTTATCAGTTCTGTCTAACTCTGCCGTTGCCAGCTTTTTTTTCAAAAAGGCTATGCGCTCATCAGTTAACGGATGAGAAGATAACCATTTAGAGCGATCACCTTCTTTCTCTTTTATCTTTTCAAAAAACGTTATCAGCCCTGCGGGGCTCAGTTTGCTGTTGGTTAGCAGTTTAAAACCATCTTCGTCGGCTTCACGCTCCATCGTGCGGCTGAACTGCAGGCCAGCTAAATTAGCTGCACTGCGCAGTATAAAATCTGCAAGTGCACCGGCATCGCCCAGAACAGCCTGAACAATCAACAGTGTACCGGCGGTTCTAACCATTTGTTTCATGCCGTGGCGATTTGTTACATGACTTATTTCGTGGGCCAGCACGCCGGCCACTTCATTGGCTGTTTCGGCCGATTCGATCAGCCCGGTAAGAATGGCAATTTTGCCCCCCGGCAGGGCAAAGGCGTTTGTGATGGGCGATTGAATAATGCGTACTTCATATTTAAATGGTTTGTCACCAATGTCGGCGGTGAGGCGGTTCACAATTTTATTTATAGCTTTTTCGATTTGCGGGTCTTTGACTTCGACCCCGTTGCCGGCAATCTGGGCGATGGCGGGCTCGAAGGCCATTTCGCCCAGTTTTGTATCGATGCTGGTGGGTAGAACCTTAACGGCAAGATCTATGCCAAAGCCAAAAACAAAGAGAGGTAAACCAACCAGGGTGGCCACCATAATGGCCATGCCTGCATATTTATAGATGCTGCTTTTTGTTTTCTTCTTTTTAATAGATTTTAGCTGGCTATCAATATGGGGTATTCGTTCTTTTTCAAGATCATCTATAATACCAAGGTCAGTTACACAGAAGACGGGTTCTTCTTTCTGCCAGCGAAAATAAACCATATGGTTGTCTGCGCCGCCAAGGCTGAGGTTGGCGGTATCAAGGCGGTTGCTATAGATGCCTTGCCCTGTTGTTATGCTGATTTCAGGGGCAGAAAGGCGACAAAGCCCACGGGCCCGGCCACCTTCAATATCAGAATGATAAACAATGGCTTCGCGCATACAGAATTAATCAAAACAGGGCAATGAGCTTTAGCTGTCTACTAATTTCGCTGCAGGCATTTTACAAAATAAATCACCCCCAACAGAATGAAAAATATGCTTGATGGTCTGTTTCAGAAGGCAGGTTTGAACTGGTACTCAAGTATATGGCTAACGATAAAACTCTTAATTTAAAACCCATCAAAATTCGCAAAGGCTTGAAACTTCCCATCAAGGGTGAGGTTTCTTCTACTGAAATCAAAGACAAAACCCAGGTTAAACAGATTGCCATTCTTGGTAACGACTATGTGGGTATGAAACCCACCATGCTGGTCAAAGAAGGTGATCGTGTTAAAAAAGGGCAGGCCCTTTTTGAAGATAAAAAACAGGCCGGTATTAAATTTACAGCACCTGCAGCTGGTGAAATTGCATCTGTTAACCGCGGTGATAAACGCGCCTTTCAATCAATTGTAATTAATATTTCAGGTAACGATGAGGTTACCTTTAAACAGCATTCTCTTGCTGACCTGCAGAAGGCCAGTGCCGATGACATAAAGCAGCAGCTGCTTGATTCAGGCCAGTGGGTTGCTTTGCGGGCCAGACCATTCAGTAAAACTGCTGACGCCTCAGCAAAGCCCCATTCTATTTTCATCACAGCCATTGATACCAACCCCCTTGCACCTGACCCCCAGCTTGCCATTAATCAGAACAGCGAATACTTCAAAGCTGGTGTGATTGCGTTGAGCAGGCTTACCGATGGTAGAACTTTTGTCTGTAAACACCGAGACGCCACCCTGCCTGAATCTGACGGCGACAACATTGAAGTCGCTTCTTTTTTTGGCAAACACCCTGCCGGCAATGTGGGTACCCACATTCACTTTCTTGACCCCGTCAGCGAGACAAAGCAGGTATGGCATGCAGGTTATCAAGATGTGATCGCCATTGGTGCTCTGTTTATGACAGGCAAAATTTTCACAGAACGTCTGATCAGCATCGCTGGCCCGGCCGTGAAAGAACCCGCCCTGGTAAAAACTCAGGTTGGTGCAAACATTGACGAGTTGACCTCTGGTAACCTGCAAGAAGGTGAAAACCGCCTCATAAGCGGTTCAGTGTTCTCAGGCAATAAGGCCAAGGGCCCCACGGGTTTTATTGGCCGTTATCACAACCAGGTCTCTGCCCTGGCTGAGGGCCGAGAGCGTGAGCTGCTGGGCTGGCAAACCCCTGGCTTCAACAATTTTTCAATTATCAATCTCTATGTTTCAAAACTGATACCTGGTAAAAAATTTGGTTTTACCACAACTACCAATGGTAGCCCCCGCTCAATGGTTCCCATTGGTATGTATGAAAAGGTAATGCCCCTCGATATTTTACCTACCCAGTTGCTGCGGGCTCTTTATGTGAGAGACACTGAAAGCGCGGCAGCCCTCGGGGCCCTTGAGCTTGACGAAGAAGATCTGGCACTGTGCACCTTTGCCGACCCTGGCAAAACCGACTATGGCCCCATTCTACGCGATAATTTGACTCGAATTGAAAAAGGCGAATAATGAAATTGCTACGAACTCTGCTCGATAAACCCAAGCCTCTTTTTGAAAAGGGTGGTAAACTTGAAAAATTATACCCTCTTTATGAATTGGTAGATACTTTTCTTTATACTCCCGGTGAAGTAACCCGGGCGGCCTCACATATCAGAGACGGTATTGACCTCAAACGTATGATGATCACTGTTGCTATTGCACTGCAGCCGGCCATCATCATGGGGCAGTACAACGTGGGGCTGCAGGCCAATACGGCCATGCAGGCCATGGGCCTGACGGCCATACCTGGCTGGCGGGGCGCTGTAATGGCCTTTCTTGGCGTCGGTATCGACCCAACCAGTATTCTATCGAATATCGTTCATGGCGCTCTTTACTTTGTGCCCATTTTTCTGGTGACCAATATCGTTGGCGGTTTTTGGGAAGCTATCTTTGCCATAGTCAGAAAACATGAAGTTAATGAGGGTTTTCTGGTTACGGGTTTGTTATTTCCCCTGACTCTTGCACCTACTGTGCCCCTCTGGCAGGTTGCCATTGGTATCAGTTTTGGCGTAGTTGTTGGCAAAGAGATCTTTGGGGGCACCGGTAAGAATATTCTTAACCCGGCCTTGACTGCCCGGGCTTTTCTATTCTTTGCTTACCCGGCCCAGCTTTCAGGCGACGCTGTATGGACGGCTGTTGACGGTTTCAGCGGTGCCACGGCTCTTGGTCTGGCTGCTGCAGGTGGCCCCGAGGCCCTGGCTGCAGCCAAGATCACCATGGGTGATGCGTTTTTCGGTTTCATACAGGGCTCAATGGGCGAGACTTCAACTATTGCATGTATAGCTGGTGCCGGCTTACTGATACTCAGCGGGGTGGGCTCATGGCGCATTATGTTGTCTGTTCTGCTGGGGGCTGTCTTAACGGTTCTCTTATTGAACTGGATTGGCAGCGATACCAACCCGATGTTTGGTCTTGGCCCCCTGTGGCACATTGTGCTGGGCGGTTTTGCCTTTGGTCTGGTGTTTATGGCCACCGACCCCGTGTCTGCCTCAATGACTTTCAAGGGTCAATATTTTTATGGGGCATTAATTGGTTTTATGGTAATATTGGTGCGGGTTATTAACCCGGCCTTTCCTGAGGGTATGATGCTGGCCATTCTTTTTGGTAACATCTTTGCCCCGGTTATTGACGACTTTGTTGTGAAAGCAAATATCAAACGAAGGAAATTACGTGGCAGCTGAAAGTACTAAGAAAACAGTTATCGTCGCAGTTGTTCTCTGTTTTGTCTGTTCTGTTCTGGTTTCGAGTGCCGCTGTTTATCTCAAACCATTACAGGCCTACAACAAGGCCTTAGACAAGAAAAAGAACATTTTAGAAGCGGCTGGTTTAAACAAGCCGGGTGTTGATATCGAAGCAACCTTCAAAAGCTTCGAGGCCCAGGTGGTAGACATGAAAACCGGCCAGTTTGCCGAGGGTAAGGTAGACCTTAATACCTACGATGCCCGTAAAGCAGCCAAAGATCCGGGTATGAACATAAAGATTCCCGGTGAGAAAGATGTGGCCAGTATCAGAAGAATTGCCCGCTATCAGGTGATCTATCTGGTTAAAGAAAAAGATGAAGCCGGTGAAGAAAAAATCAAAAAACTGATTATGCCAGTCAAAGGCTATGGCCTCTGGTCTACTCTGTATGGCTACATTGCTCTTGATGTAGATCTGAACACCGTTCGAGGTCTTACCTTCTATGAGCATGCTGAAACCCCCGGCCTGGGCGGCGAAGTTGACAACCCACGGTGGAAGTCTCAATGGAATGGCAAACTCGTATACGAAGCAAGTGGAAATATTAAATTAAAAGTGATTAAAGGCAAGGTTGATACCAGTAAGCCAAATGCCAAATATGAGGTTGATGGCCTGGCTGGTGCCACCATTACCGCCAATGGCGTTACCAATCTGGTAGCATTCTGGTTTGGCCCTGAGGGCTATGCCAATATGATCAGCCGCCTTCGCACCGAATGGAATGCGCCGTTAAAGGCCGAGGCCCAGACAGAAGGGGCAGATCAAAACACCAAAAAAGAGGAAGAAGATGTCTAAGGCAAGCCAGGCACTGTTTGACCCTTTATTCAATAACAACCCTATAGCGCTGCAGGTTCTGGGTATATGCTCAGCTCTTGCGGTAACTTCAAAGATGGAAACTACAATCACCATGTCGATTGCCGTGGTTATAGTTATTGCCTTTGCTAATATGGGTGTGAGTGTTATTCGAAATCATATTCCATCAAGTATACGTATTATCGTACAGATGACGATCATTGCATCGCTGGTAATTCTTACCGACCAGGTGATCAAGGCCTACGCCTATGATATCAGCAAACAATTGTCTGTTTTTGTTGGTTTAATTATTACCAACTGTATCGTAATGGGCCGCACCGAAGCCTTCGCCATGAAAAACTCAGTTGGTATGAGTCTTCTCGATGGTATTGGCAATGGTCTGGGTTACAGCATTATTCTGGTGTTTGTTGGTGTACTGAGAGAGTTGTTCGGCTCTGGTTCATTGTTCGGGGTAACACTTTTCAGTCTGCAAACCGATGGCGGCTGGTATAACGCCAATGGCCTTATGCTGCTGCCACCAAGTGCATTCTTTCTGATCGGTTTCTTCATCTGGGGCCTGCGCGCCTGGAAAAAAGACCAAGTAGGGGCTAGCTAAAATGGTTGAACATTATCTCAGCTTATTCTTAAAATCAGTATTCGTCGAAAACATGGCCCTGGCCTTCTTTCTGGGCATGTGTACCTTTCTGGCTGTATCAAAAAAGGTAAGTACGGCCATGGGCCTTGGCATTGCCGTTATTGTGGTACAGACGATTACTGTTCCCGCGAATAATCTTATTTACACTTATCTGTTGCAAGAGGGCGCACTCTCATGGATGGGCCTTGCTGGCGTTGATTTGAGTTTTCTGGGCTTGATCAGCTACATTGGGGTGATCGCGGCCATGGTGCAGATTCTTGAGATGTCGTTAGACAAGTTCTTTCCTGCTCTTTACAATGCCCTTGGTATCTTTTTACCACTGATCACTGTAAACTGTGCTATTCTGGGCGGCTCGCTCTTCATGGTAGAGCGCGATTACAACCTTGGTGAAAGTGTTGTTTATGGTATTGGTTCAGGCATAGGCTGGGCCCTGGCCATCGTTGCCCTGGCGGGCATTCGTGAAAAAATGAAATACTCTGATGTACCTGATGGTCTCAAGGGCCTGGGTATAACCTTTATCACTGTTGGTCTGATGTCGCTTGGTTTTATGGCCTTTTCTGGCATTCAGTTGTAAGATTAAGAGAGAGCGTAGAGTACAAAAAAAAGGATTATTTTAATGCAAGAAATTTATCTCGGCGTGGCCATGTTCACCTTCGTGATTCTCAGTCTGGTAGTACTGATTCTGGTTGCAAAATCAAGGTTGGTACCCAGTGGCAATGTGGCCATTGAAATCAACGGCGAAGAAGATAAAACACTTAATGTTCCCGTTGGGGGCAAGCTGCTTAACATTCTTGCTGATAATAAAATTTTTGTTTCATCAGCCTGTGGTGGCGGCGGTACCTGCGCCCAGTGTCGGGTAAAAGTGTTCGAGGGTGGTGGTGATATACTTCCTACCGAGCAGACCTACATTAATCGAAAAGAGGCCAGTGAAGGTGCCCGCCTTTCATGTCAGGTAACCGTAAAACAGAACATGAAAATCGAAGTACCTGAAGAGGTTTTCGGTGTTAAAAAATGGAATTGTAAAGTAAAATCAAATCACAATGTAGCCACCTTTATCAAAGAGCTGGTACTTGAGTTACCTGCCGGTGAAGACGTGCCTTTCAGGGCCGGCGGCTACATTCAGATTGAATGCCCTCCCCATGAAATCGACTATAAGAACTTCAAAATCGAAGAAGAATACCGCGACGTATGGGATAAATTCAACGTCTGGCAGTACAAATCTATAGTTAAAGAAGATGTTGTACGGGCCTATTCAATGGCCAATTACCCTGAAGAGCGTGGCATGATCATGCTTAATGTACGTATTGCCACCCCACCACCCAATGTACCCAATGCACCGGCGGGCAAGATGTCATCATATATCTTTAACCTGCAGCCCGGTGATGATGTAGTGATCTCAGGGCCATTCGGTGAGTTCTTTGCCAAAGAAACCAAAAACGAAATGTGTTTTATTGGCGGTGGTGCTGGCATGGCGCCTATGCGCTCGCATATTTTTGATCAGTTCAGAAGAGTTCATACAGATCGAAAGGTTACTTTCTGGTATGGTGCCCGTAGTCTACGTGAAATGTTCTATGACGACGATTTCAAAGAAATCGCCAAAGAGAATGACAACTTCTCTTATCATGTGGGTCTATCTGAGCCTCTGCCTGAAGACAACTGGTCTGGTTATACCGGCTTCATTCACCAGGTTCTTTATGATAATTATCTTAAAGACCATCCGGCTCCCGAAGACATTGAGTACTATCTCTGCGGGCCACCCATGATGTTACAGGCCTGTTTTAAGATGTTAGAAGGTCTGGGCGTTGAGTGGGAAAATATTGCCTACGATGATTTTGGTTGATCATCGTAGAGCTGCTCAGATAACCTGCCTTCTTCTATTTACCCTTTTTGCGGCCCATTGTGGTTCCCGCGCAACCGAGTTGCGGGGCTCTACCATGGGCACTTCTTACTCAATTAAACTTTTTAACAGAACTGAAATTGACAATACCCAGCTGCAGGCTTTAATTGATAAAGCTCTCAAGCGGGTCAACGGGGCCATGTCAACCTATGATGAGACTTCAACTATCTCTAAGTTTAATGCGCTGAAAAGTACAGGTTGGTATGATATAGGTTTTGATTTTTCATCGGTATTGCAGGCTGCCCTGGTGCTGGCCCGGGCTACTGATGGCTACTTTGACCTGACTGCGGGCCGCTTGGTCAATCTCTGGGGTTTTGGCCCCGATGGCCGGCCCGACAAGGTACCTACCACTGCACAAATAAGGCAGGCCCTTGCAGCAACAGGGCATCAGAAATTGGTTATTGATAAAACAGGCAGGCGTATTCGAAAGCTGAACCCTGGGCTTTACGTAGACCTCTCGGCCATTGCCAAGGGCTATGCAGTTGATATGATCGCTGAATTGCTGGTTGCCAAAGGTATTATCAACTTCATGGTAGAGATCGGTGGTGAAATCAGAGTTTCAGGGCTCAATAATGGTGAGCCCTGGCGCATTGGTGTTGAAAAACCAGCCCCGGGCCAGCGCCAGTTGCAGCGTATTGTTACGCTGAAAGATCAGGCGATGGCAACTTCAGGTGATTATCGTAACTTCTATGAAAAAAACGGCCAGCGCTATTCTCATACCATTGACGTACGCACAGGCCGGCCGGTGACCCATAAGTTGGCAGGGGTCAGTGTTTTACACAGCTCATGCATGTTGGCCGATGGCTATGCTACGGCGCTCATGGCCATGGGCCCAGAGAGGGGCCTTATTTGGGCAGAGAAGAATCAGATTGCTGCCCTGTTTCTGATTTATGAAGGTGAC
>CAZHLC010000134.1:0-8477 GCA_964532545.1 uncultured Leptospiraceae bacterium
CCCCCCGTCATAAGCATTTTCTGGGCAAGATCGCGCTGCTTCAGGGGCCCCAGGTGGTATACTGCTTCAAGCACCCCCAGTTGCGAAACAGTTAAACCCCGCTCGGCGGCCTTGCCCCTGACAAAGGCATTTACCGAATCGGTGGCCCGGGCCAGCTTAATAAATGCATCGAGCACAGCTTTCTCTCGGGCCGTGCCTTTATAGTGTGTTGGCATAGTTTAACATTATACAATTTAAGCCTGAATGATCTAGAAAAAAAGCTGATTTACCCCGACACAGACTGCTTTTTTACACCTCACATGGTAAAAAAGCGCCAGCCAAAAAAGGGCAAAGGGGTGCCTAGAGAAACTGCTGAAGAAAACTGCCTGGCCGATGTAAAAAAGGCCCTGCGACGAGGGTTTAGCAAAGATCATTTTAATAAGTTTGAGACAACTGTGTCGGCCAACGGCTTTTTCGAAGCATCAATGCAGCAGCAGATTGCCATACTGGCGCGGGTTCTCTGTGATTACTACCCGCAGACCCAGCATGAAGAACTGATCGAGAGCCTCGCAGCTTCAGAACACGAGAAGGTTCGTGGTATTGCTGTAGCCTGTGTCGATTATTCATTCAAGAACAGCGCCGGTAAAAAACTCAAGTGGCTGAAAAAAACCGGTTCCCTGCCAGGCACCTGGCCGCGCGAGCTGGCCCAGGGGTACCTGCACATGATGGCCATCGAGAATGGGGTTAACGATATACTACCAAAAGTAAAACCCTGGTTGAACAGCCGCGATGAGGCCGTTCGTCGCCTGGTGGTCGAGGGTTTCAGAATTCGCGGGGTAATGCTTGCGCATATTGACGAGCTTAAGACCAACCCCATTGCATTGCGCCCCATCTTTGAGGCAGTGCTTGATGATTCATCAGAATATGTGCGCAAGGCCTGCGCCAACAGTATTAACGATGCCTGCGGCTTTCATGCTGACCTCATGGTGAAGTGGTGCGAAGGCTGGCTTAAACCCTCATCTTCAGCTGAGCGCCAATGGGTGATCAACCGTGGCCTGAGAAATCTGGTGAGCAGCGGCCATCAGGGGGCTCTGAAACTTCTGGGATACTTACCCGCTGAGAATTTTGAGCTCGTGCTGCAGCAGAGCGCGCCCCCGCTTGTTGAGCTGAACCAGTTGCTACCATTTGAACTGAGTATTAAAAACCGAACCAACATACCTGCCATGGTACAGCTTTTGCTCAAGCTTGATGAGCCGGGCAAAACCGGCCGGCGCCAGAGCAAATACCAGCTGTTCAAGGGGCGCCTTAAACCGCTGCAAGAAAAACACATACTGAAAGAGATTCACTTCGTTGACAAGAACCAGCAGCCCCGCCTACCCGGAGAATATACGGCCAGCATTGTACTCAACGGGGCTACCACCTCAAGCCACAGCTTTACCCTGAAGAAATAATCGCCCCGCCCTTTAATAAGAACGGGGGTTTAGACTACTCTGCAAGTCGCACGGGGTAAACCCGGGTTTCTTTTTCAATACCCCGCAGCTCGGCCTTGCGACTGAAAAGTTTAACACCGCTGATGGGTTTAGAGAGCAGGTTTCGCACCGCGGCATCATTCAGCACATCTTCTGAAATCACCAACTCATGGGTGCGGGCCACCTGCTGCAGCCGGGCTGCTTTATTTACCGTGCTGCCAAAGTAATCAAGGCGCTCATTGAGAGTCAGGGCAATACAGGGCCCCTTGTGTACGCCCAGTTTCAGCTGCAGGCTGGTGCCGCGTTTTTCAAAAGCCCTGAAAGTCTGCAGGGCCTCAGTGGCTGCTTGAACCGCATTACGCGGCTCTGTAAAGACAGCCATGATTGAATCGCCAATGGTTTTAACCACAGCACCGCGATTCTTATCTACAATAGCTGTTAACAGCTCAAAATGCTCTTGCACCAGGTCAAAGGCCCGGGCATCGCCCTCTTGCTGATAAAGCGCGGTCGAATCTTTCAGATCAGAGAACATAACTGCCAGATTTTTTACGCCCAGTTTCACATTGGGCCGTAACACCTCTGAGCCAAACAGGTCTCGAAAGCGCTGCCTGGTGGTAACCACGTTGGCGGTCACCATGTCTGCAGTCTTGAGGCTGCGTTCAATACGAAGAGTTTTAATCTGCACCGTATGATTCTTTAACAAAATCTCACCTTCAGGGTGAAGACTTACTCTGTCACGATTCTGCAGGTCTTCAATATCAAGGTTCAGTTGAGGCTCACCATCTTCGCTGACTTCAAGTATCAGCCGGTGGGTTTCACCCGCCAGCCTTAGAAAATATTCGCCTTTCTCTAATTGTGGGCGATAGCTGATGTTTTCACGGGGTAGAGCAAACTGCTGGGCGATTACATGTTTATAGTTCTGGGGCGAAGCCGGGCAGAACACCAGGTCATCTATGACACGAATTTTCGCTGCTGGTTTAAAGCTGACTTCAACATTTTCATCGAATGACGCATCAAAATCAATGTTACAGGCCTCACAGTGAACTTCTGCTGCAAGCGCATTCAGCGAGCTGGTTTTCTCTGCAGCACCGTTACATGACGGGCAGATAATATCCCAGCTGAGATCAAAAAAACCGACCCTGGCACCTTCAAGAAACGAATTGAGAGTTGCTTCAGAATCAAGCTCGAAACGGTTGGCCAGCTCATAGGGCCGCAACTTGCGCACTCTGTGTTCGGGGTTCGTGAGAATGTATTCAGCCAGTGCTGCCGAGCCCCGCTTTTCAAAGCCGAGACCATTGAAAGACGCAGTGAGCTCTCTAATATTGTGGCGAAGTTCATCGGTGAGGGCAAAGGCATTGCTGCCCATCTTCGAAGTAGCCCTTGATGCAGTCAGAGTCTGGTCGACCTGCTTAAGAGCCTTTTTGACCTTGCCCGCAACCTGATTGACCAGCAAACTGCCAGGCAGCAGCTTATAGCGGGCTACGTACCAGAAGGTTGCTTCAACCAGAGTACGCCCCTGCTCATTTGAAAAATGCATTTGACCATGAATGTAGCGAAGAGGCCCGCCCTCAAACAGCTTCTCAACAGAGTGAAAGCGGTGCTCATGCCATTCAAAAGGGGCTTCTCGGTAGATGACCGAAGTACCGGGCAGCTTTGCCGCTGCCTGCAGTAAATTACCGAAACCCTCGTTAACAAATTTTACATCTATGGGTGCATCGAAGCTGGCCAGTCGCTGCAGGGCTTCATTATCTGAAAGTACGGGCCATAGATCTTCAATTGTATTTTGAAGTTGAATACTGAAACGAACCGACTTGCGCTCTTTGCGCGCCTGACGCAGCTGGGCCGTAAACTGGTCATGGTAACGCGACTGGGCTGCCTTGGCGATTACTTCTTGATTGGGGGTGGTGGTTGTTGACATTTTAAACTCCTGTGAATAGTATTAACTATGCAAAGGCTATACCCGCGTTTATTTCGCTGAAAAAGGCTAAAATGGGCGAAAACCGCCCCTCGGGGGCGAATATCGCCCCTAGTTGAGTTGGTACTTTTTGATTTTATCTCGCAACGAACTGGGGGCGATACCCAGAATCTTAGCCGCACCGCCATCGCCCTTGATGGTACCCCCACTCTTTTTGAGGGCCATTTCGATAAGCTTCTTCTCATTTTCGGCCAGGGTAAGACTGTATGACTGCGATACTTCGGCAGCCGGCAATAGCGAAACGAAATCAATTTTATTACCCTGACTCAAAATCAGGGCCCGTTCAACCAGGTTCTCAAGCTCACGTATGTTTCCCGGCCAGTGATACTGCAGAAGTGCGTTGAGATTTTTGCGCGGTACTGACTTAATGTTACGACCCAGGCGTTTGGCATGCTTCTGCAGAAAGTACTGCACCAACAGGGGTATATCTTCAAGGCGCTCACGCAGCGCTGGGCACTGCAGGGGAAACACATTCAAGCGGTAAAACAGGTCTTTACGAAAGCGGCCAGCCTCTACCTCTTCGGCCAGATTGCGATTCGTGGCAGCGATAACCCGTACATCTACCCGGGTTGTTTTTTTGCTGCCCAGCTTATCGAACTCGCCTTCTTGTAGAACCCGCAGAAGTTTGGCCTGCAAATTTAAGGGGAACTCTGCTATTTCGTCTAAAAAGATGGTACCTTGATGAGCAATTTCGAACCGCCCCGGGCGGGCAGCATCGGCCCCGGTAAAGGCCCCTTTTTCATTACCGAACAGTTCACTCTCTACCAGATCAGCCGGCAGGGCTGCACAGTTAATTTTCACAAGACTCTGCTGGGCCCGACCACTGGCTTCATGAATTGCCCTGGCCAGCAATTCTTTGCCTGTACCTGATTCACCGGTAACTAAAACAGTGGCATCGGTCTGGGCCACCTGCTGTACCGAAAACAACACCTGCTTCATGGTCTCACTCTGGCTGATGATTTCAAAGAAGTTGTGTTCGAGTTTAATATCTTCTTGCAGAGAAATATTTTCTGCCACCAGCTGGTCGCGTAACTTCTTAACTTCGCGATGAGCTTTACGCAACTTTTTTTCAGCCTGCTCAACATCACGCAGCCTTTCAAGCTCACGCTCTTGTAGCGCCTGCTCAACCTTATGCTGCATACGCATATTGGCCAGCTTGTTCTGGCTGGTTTCATTAAAGATATCACTGCGTATTTCTTGACTCTTACGCAGAGCCTGCAGGGCTTCTTTCAGCTCGCCTACCTCTTCGCTTACCGCCGATAATTCGTTGTAACACTCAAGCAGCTCGGGGCGGTTGTTTGCTTTCTCTGCCAGCCCAGCGGCCTGCTGCAGCAAATCTAGAGCTTCATCGAACTGGCCCTGCTGGCGAAAAGCGACAGCACTCAGTCTCAACCTGGTTGCCTTAAGCAGGTCACCGCCAGTGCGACCGAAATCTTTTTCAAGCCGTTGCAGTAACTGAAAGGCCTCGGTGGCATTCTGCTCTGCCAGGCGAATACTGACCATGCTGGTCAGGGCCCGAGCCGAAACCAGCCCAAGATTGTTTTTTTTGCCCAGCTCTGTAGCTTCTTCTAGAGTTTTAATGGCCTCATGGTAATTTTTACTTTTTTCGTAGAGCTCACCCCAGCGTACCATCACCCAGGCAAGCCCTGGTTCATAGTCTATCTTCTCAAATTTTCGGGCAGCCTGCTTGAGGTTTTCGATGCCGCTGTCAAATTTGCCAGTATCGCCATCTATAATAGCCAGGTTAAAATAGCCATAGGCAATACCCCTCTCAAACTCAAGCTTCTGGCTCAGTTTGAGAGCGCGCAGAGCGGCTTCAAGGGCCTTATCGTAATTGCCAAGAGAAATGTAAACGTGGGTCAGCGAATCAGAAGTTGTGCACTGGCCCAGCTCATCTTCAAGCCTGACAAACGTAGCCATGGCCTCAATGCCACTTTTAAATGCGTCTTCGAGACGGCCCTCTATTAAATCACAATATGAAATGTTGCGCTGGGCATAGGCCCGCCCGGCATCATATCCCAGCTTAATGGCCAACTCGAGGGCTTCATTAGACTTTTTCAGTGCCCAGGGCTGGTCTTCACCAGCCACCTGCCAGGCGAGTTCATTCAGTGCATCGACCCGTTTTTTACCTGCTTTGGCAATTTTACGCAGTTGCTTTTCAGCCTCGGCTAGAATGGTCGACATGCAAGGTAAAAATAAGCTGTAGGTGGGTGGCCGTCAAATTTGTTTTATCACGCTGACAGCGGCTGGTTTGCAGAAAATCTCAACCTCGTTAAAATACCGTTCTTGCCCGTCGGGGTGGCGAATGATTTCACCATCGGCCTGTAATAAAAAAGCCTGACTACTCTTCACCCTGAACGACTGAGCCTGATACGTTTTCACCTCGGGCTCTTCAAGGTGATTACCATGGGTCGCCAGGTTAGATATTTTGAACAGGCGCCCAAAACCGCATTGGGCAATTGTCAGACAATGCAGCAGGCCATCATCATGAAGTGCTGAGGGCAGAAATTTTTTGCCACCTGCCCAGTTACGTATTTTGCTGAAAAGTGCGAGGTTTGCCTTTAACTTTGGCCGCTGGTCTCTGAAAAATAATTCAATTTCAAGTGGTATCTCTTGTTTGCGCAGGGCCGAGAGTACGCCCATGGTGCCCCAGAGGGTCAGCCAGTTTCTAAACAGGCTGTAGCGGGCTACCTTCTGGGCCACGTATCGATTCACGCTGGCCCCCAGGCCCAGGTTTACCTGGCCTAGAAACGTAGCGATTTCTTCAGTGCCTTCTTTGATGGCCCCCAGATCAATTCTGGCACTGCGCCTGGCCTTAATGGCCCTGGCTGTTTCTTTCATATCTAATAGACCATAATCGCGTCCAATGTCATCTTGCGAGCCAAGGGCAAACAGCGCCAGGGTTGTGCCAAGATTATGTTTTAAGACCTCATTGACCATGATGGTGAAGGTAGAATCTCCGCCGACGCCGGCTATTACCGGTACCTTTGCCCCATATTCTACCAACAGCTGTTTCAGATGGGTTTCGCTCTCGGTCACATAGAGCTCGTAAGAAAGGCCTGCTTCTTGCAATGCTGTCTCAAGCTCTGCTCTTTTTGCAAGGGCCCGACCCTTGCCCGCAGCGGGGTTTAATAAGATGATAACATCCACAGAAAATGATACCAGACCGGCCAAACAGGTCTGCAAACCATTTTCTACAGATTTACAGAACAGTTCAGGTAATGAAACTGCCATATGCCACTGCGCACCCTGATCTTTTTCAGCCTGCCCATGTTTGCGGGCGGCCTGATCAATATGCTCATTGGTAATGCCTACCTGAAATATTCTACCGATGTGCTGTTAATGAGCCCGGCTATTATGGGGTTGATTCTGCTGGGTGGCCGCATTTGGGATGCTTTTAACGACCCATTGGTGGGGTTCTTTAATGACAAGTACATTCAGTACGGCCGTAAGCGCTGGGTCAGCTTTGCAGCCCTGCCGGTGGTTGTATGCTTTACCATGCTGTGGCTGGTGCCGGCCCAATCAGTTCTTTTCAAAACTATTTACATAAGCGCTGCGCTGATGATCACCCTGACAGCACTTACGGCAGTTTATGTTCCTCATTATTCAATGGCAGCTGACTTAAGCAGCAACGAAGAAACCCGTAACCGTATTTTTGGCAGCCGGGCCTTTATTGAAAATCTGGGGGTGTTTGCCGCTGTAGCCATTGTTGGCTTGATCAGTGAACCAGCAGAGGCCGCAAAGAACAGCCCCTGGTTGTTCAGCGCACTGGCGATTTTTCTGCTGCTGTTGTTCTTACTATTTCATAACACCGTAAAAGAAGCACCACCGCAGAAACCAGATCACACTAATTTTTTTCAGGCCCTGAAAAAGACCTGGCATAATCGGCCGGCGTTTCTGGCCATCAGCATCAGCCTGCTGAGCCAGCTGGGTGCAACCCTGGTGATGACGGTCGCACTGTATTTTACTGACTATGTACTGAACAACAAGCAGGCAGGCCCCCTGGTCATTGGTTTATTCATGATCAGCGCCACAGCCAGTGTGCCTGCCTGGGTAAAGTTAGCCGAAAAACATGGTAAGCTTAAGCTGTTGAAATTATCTCTTTATTCTTTATGCGTTGGTTTTCTACTGATTGCAGCGGTGACTGCCCAACTGCAGCTTCTGCTCTGGGGTCTGTCAGTTATACTGGGTTTGTTCGCCGGCTGTCTGGTGCTGTTTAACCCTACCCTGCTGGCCGACAGCATTGAAGAAAACAAACAGCACGAAGCTCTGTTTTTTTCTTTGTTCACCTTTGCAAACAAATGTGCCATGGGCCTCGCCGGGGTGTTGGTGGGCTTCGGCCTCGCCCTGGTCGACTTTAAACCGGTGCACCCCCAGCCCGGGGCCGTGCAGCTGACCATAAGAATACTTTTTTCGGCGGGGCCAGCCCTCTGCTTTCTGCTCGCGGCAGCAATGCTCACTCAATATAGGCGGGCCAGGTTTTTTCAAAAGTAGTTGGCAGCTGGGCCAAATACACTCTGCTGGCTTTCAGAATACCCTGCAAGGAACTTCAAAATGAAACAAATTGTCGTCTTTTTTCTAACCTGCGCGCTGCTGTTTGCCCAGCTGCCAGGCGAAAATAAAAAAACCACCACCAGTACCAAAAAATCTTCATTCTACCGTTTCATGTCACCAGAATTACGCAAGCTGCGTAACGAAATGGGAATCTTACGTGCCAAAGAAGCCATTGCGAAATATAAACACCGTTTAAAGGTCGCCAAAGAATCAAACCGCCTTTATGAACTCAGCCTCAAACAGAAATTGAAAAGCACCCAGATGAAGCTCGAGCTGGCCGACACCACCCGCCAACTGCGCAAAATCGAACTCGAAACCAAACTGCAGCGGGCCCGCCTGCAGCGCGACCTCGCCAAACTCGCAGCCGAAGAGAAAAGGCTGTCGCTATTGCTCTCACTTGATAAGAAGCTGGCCCAGAAAAAAATGATGAAAATGCGCACCGAAAAAGATCTGCTCAGCATGAAAAACCAGCTGGCCCGCGAAAAGCTGAAGGCCACTGA
>CAZHLC010000135.1:0-2516 GCA_964532545.1 uncultured Leptospiraceae bacterium
GTTGTTGATTTTCGAATCTCTGGTACTGGGGCGTGAACCCCGGGGTGACGGCCTACAACCAACCCACCTGCCCCGCAATGCTCACTATTTCTTTGCCCGGCCCTTTAAACTTTCTGAGTATGATGACTTGTACAAGAGTTCGCGCAAAGAAGCTGTCAATGCCGTACTTGAATGTATTCGAACCGACATGCAGACCCTGCTTGAGGGTGCTCTGGGGCTGAGCCAGCCATTGGTGAAACCCTATGACGTTGGGCCCCAACCGATCACCCTCTGAATAAGCAACGGCCTCTAGAGATCAACCTGAAACACCGCCGAATAGGGCACTTTAATTTCAAACATTTTGTGCAAGGGCCGGCGCCACAGATGACTGAGAGCTACTCTGATCACCCCGGCATGGGTAATTACAATTGATTTATCAGTAAGCCTGCTCTCAACAAATTCAATCACCCGTTCCGTAAAATCGCTGAAGGGTTCGGCACCGGGTGGAGTAATGTTCATCCAGTCATTGCCCCACTCTTTGACCTGCTGCTGGTCGAGATCATGCCAGGCCACACCTTCCCACTCACCGAACGAGATTTCTTTCAGACGCTCATCGGTTGTATAATCAGCAGAGAGAAAGTCTGCCAACTGCCGGGTGCGCTCGCTGGTGCTTGAAACCAGGCTAAACGTCTCAAGAACCGGCAACGAGGCCTGAATCTGCCGGGCTTCAGTTTCAAAATTATCAGCCAGGGGCATTTCTTTCTGGCCGTAGCAGATATTGCGGGCTGCGACCGCGGTGTGCCTAACGAAGTAAACTGCCATAAACAATAAAAAACAGATAGATTGTGAGCTCTGCCAGTTGCTGCAGCCCACCCAGACAATCGCCGGTATACCCACCAATCTTTTTCACAAAAAACCGGCCCAGCAGGGCTCGCAGTAAAAACAAAAATAGAAGCAGCGGTAACACTTGCAGATCTACAAACAAAGCCAGGGGCAGCGTGCCTTGAAGCAGCACCACCAGCAGGCCACCCTTGCCCAGCTGTTCGGCCACAAACTTGCTTTTTGAGGCGCCGCTACGCGCATATGGGTAGTTAAAAACCAGCGAAGCCGCAACAGCGCGGCTACTCACCTGCCCCACCACATAAACCATAACAAAATTCTGCAGGCCCTGTTTTTCAATCTCAACCAGTAATACAAATTTCAGCAGCAGTGCCAGCCCCAGGGCGGCTACCCCATAGGTACCAAGGCGACTGTCTTTCATGATCTCAAGCATGCGCTCAGAGCTGCCACCCGCCCCGAAGGCATCAAACATGTCAGCCAGCCCATCTTCATGAAAGGCGCCGGTGAGAAAAAGCCCCATAATCATCATTAATACCAGGGTTATTTCAGAAACAAACAGCAACGAGGCCCCGTAATAGAAGGCAAGAGCTATACCTGCGAGCAGCAAACCCACAAAAGGAAAATATACAATTGATTTATTTAACTCTTCGCCTGCAGGTGAAAAATTTTTGAGGGGAATGCGACTGTAAAACTGCAGCGAGGTAAGAAAGTAGCGCCAATGTTTAGTCATCGCTGGTTGAGACACCTGCTTCATCAAACGAGGCCATCTGGTTAAAGAAGGCAACTGCAGCCTGTATGAGTGGGTAGGCCAGCACAGCACCAGTGGCTTCACCCAGATGCAGATTGAGGTCTAAGACAGGCTCGGCTTCAAGCAGTTCAAGCAGGCGGCCGTGGCCTTTTTCGCCTGAACGGTGGCAGAAAATGGCATAGTCTTTTACGTTTGAATTGATTCTATGGGCACAGAGAAAAGCTGCAGTGGCAATAAAGCCATCAACCAGCAACAGTCGCCCCAGTTCGGCCCCGCGTAGAAAAGCGCCACACATCATTACAACTTCAAAACCACCTATAGCCGCAAGCACGGCCAGCACATCATCCGCATTCACCTGATGAAAACTTTTAACTTCTTCAAGAATCTGAATTTTGTGGCGCAGCCCGGTATCATCAACCCCCGTACCCCGACCCACACAATCATGCAGCGGCAACTCACAGAGTAGACTCATAATGAGACTTGCCGATGAGGTATTGCCGATACCCATTTCTCCCAGAGCGATGACATTATTATCTGCTGGCAGCGAGTCGACCACGGTAGCGCCGGCCGCAAGTGCGGCCAGTACCTGCTCTTCTGTCATGGCTGGCTCATAGCGGCTGTTTCTGGTGCCCATGGCGATCTTGTGGTCGATGAGGGGCAGCCCTTTTTCAAACTCACCATTAACGCCGGCATCGATCACCTTCAAATCAAAACCGTGCAGACGACTGAATACATTTATAGCGGCCCCTTGTTTAATAAAGTTAAGCACCATCTGGTAGGTAACTTCAGGGGGATATTTAGATACCGATTCAGCCGCAAGACCATGATCAGCCGCAAAAACCAGCACGTGGGGTTTATTCAGCTCTGGCTTCAGTGAATTCTGAACCCGGCAAACCCGGGCTGCAAGTGACTCAAGAGCACCTAAAGAGCCCGGTGGTTTTGTTTTGTT
>CAZHLC010000135.1:2616-8413 GCA_964532545.1 uncultured Leptospiraceae bacterium
CCCGGGCTGCAAGTGACTCAAGAGCACCTAAAGAGCCCGGTGGTTTTGTTTTGTTATGAATAACCTGCCAGATCGCCTCATCTAACCCATTAGCCACTGCCTTAATTTCAAAATTCATGTTATTTTATCTGGGTAGCTATTCCACTGACCAACACAATAGCTGGTTTACGCAAACCCGCCATGGCACTAAACAGTTCGTTAATGTGGCTTTCAACATTGTCAACCTTTGCTGTAATGGTGAAAAATGTTGCCCAGCCAGACAGTCAGGCAATCGAGCAGAATCACATCTTCACTGACCTGACTCAGAGTTTTTGCAAGCTGAAGCGGGCTTTCATAGGTTTGAAAACCACCATCAACCCGTTCATGCTGGTGTTTTGCAATTCTTTCACTCATCTCGTCGTCAAAGGGTTCAGCGGTAGCGACAAATGCTCTGGTTTTATAGGGCTGGGCCAACGTCATGGCGAAGCTACTTCTGCCGCTACGGGCCCCACCAGTTACCAGAGTAAGAGACACAGAAGCAGCAAATCAAAAAAGCGAAGCTGCCCTGAACAGAGATTTTCTTGTCGCGCTGAGAAAACACTCAGCTGTGGAAAAATGGCCACATCTGAAGAGAACCAGAAGATTCGCGAAGACTACGCCGCAATGCGCGCCAAACAGAGCGAGATCAAAGACAAATCTCTTATTATGGTACATACCGGTGAAGGTAAGGGCAAAACCACTGCTGCCATGGGCATGGTATTTCGTACCGTAGCTCATGGTTGGCCTGCTGCCATTGTGCAGTTCATGAAAAGTAAAGATGATTTTAAATATGGTGAACAGAAACTGGCCCAGCAGTTTGATAACCTCGATATTTTTACCATGGGGGCCGGCTTCACCTGGAACACTGACAACCCTGAATTAGATATTCAAACCACACTTGAAACATGGCAGAAGGCGAAAGAGTGTGTGTTCTCTGGTAAATACCGGCTGGTATTGCTTGATGAGATCAACTATGTCATCGACTTTAAATTCTTAGCTGAACAAGAGGTACTCGAAATGTTAAATAACAAACCAGCCGGTCTGCACCTCATACTCACCGGTCGCAATGCCACACCAGCCATCATTGAAAAAGCCGACCTTGTCACTGAAATGGTTAACATCAAACACCCCTACGAAAAGGGTATTATGGCTCAGAAAGGTATTGAATGGTGAGACTAAGTTTATTCTGTCTGCTATTGCTCTGCTGCGTCTGCCGCCCCACAAAGCAGAACACCCAGGCCTTTGATGGCAGCAAAAATTACCAGAGGGTCATTGCCAGCAATCTCTTCAGTGCTGAGATTGCCTGGTTTCTGGGGCCCGATGCACAAAAACGAATTATCGCCGTTCCGCAGATTGTTGATGATACCCGCTATAGCGACCAGATTTTGAATAAGTGGCCCAAAAACATTCACCGCATCTACCGCGCCACCGAAGAAATGGTGTCTCTTAAACCCGACCTCGTTATCGTAGCAAGTTTTCTCAGCGTTGAAACCCGCTCACTGATACAGCGCCTCAAGATAGATATGGTATCTCTCGATAGTTTTACCGGCTTTACAGCCTATAAAAACAATGTGCGTAAAATTGCCTCGGCTCTCAATGCTAGAAAAAAGGGCGAAGCCATCATAAAACAATTTGAGAAACGTTTGAAAAAAGTCAGAGAGCGTGCCCGCAAGATGAAGCCCCTTACGGTGATGAGCTATCTCTATGGCAGCACCATGGGTTCAAACAGCACTTTTCACGATGCGGTCACAGCAGCTGGTCTGCAGAACCGTTCAGCTCAGGCGGGTATAAAAAGATACAAGAATATTTCGGTTGAAGAACTAAGGGTTTATGACCCCGATGTAATCGTTACCAGCTGCGGAAAAATCAGCTGCGCACATGCTGAAAAAAATCTGGTAAAAAAGCTGGGTCTCAAGCAATTGAGGGCACAGATCATTGCCATACCCTCAAACACTCTTGCCAGCACCAATGAGCGCATGCTGGTAGTCGCTGAAACTCTGCAAAGCCGCCTGAACAATTGATGCGCCCACCGCTGCACAAGTATTCTACCTTCGGTATACTTACTCTGTTGAGTTTAAGTTTACTGATTCTGGTGGTCAGCCTGAGCCTGGGCCCTGGCGATTTGACACTGCCCCAGAGCTGGCGGGCTCTTTATGAAACTCTGTTTGACCTGCCCGTCAGCGATCAATTAAGCCAGTCGCTGGTATGGCAAATCAGACTACCCCGGGCCCTGCTGGCCTTTGTGATCGGTGCAGGCCTGGGTTGTGCAGGCTGTATCAGCCAGGGCATTTTTCGTAACCCCCTGGCCAGCCCCAATGTGCTGGGTGTGAGCACTGGGGCCTCGGTTGCTGTGATCATTGGGGTGACCCTTGGTCTTGATGAGCTGGCCCTGTGGTTTACCCCACTGTTGGCTGCCCTGGGGTCAGTGGGCACCTTTGGCCTTCTCTATCTACTGACTGCAGGCTCGCGCAATATTTTTTCGCTGCTACTGAGCGGCTTAGCTCTTTCAACTCTGTTCAGTGCCATCATGGCCCTGCTGCTTGGCCTGCAGGTGCAAGACTATGAAGTCACCGTACGGGTGATGCAGTGGCTACTGGGCAGTCTCGAGGCCAAATCATGGTCTCACCTGCATTGGGGCTGGCTGCCAATTCTACTGGGCCTTATGCTGTCCATGCTTTTGCGCAAAGATCTTGATGTTCTGCACCTGGGTGAACAAACAGCCTCATCACTGGGCACCAACCTGCGCAGCACATATTTGCTGAGCATTATGGCAGTGGCCCTGCTGGTGGGGGCAGCCACTGCTCTGGCAGGTATCATTGGCTTTGTGGGGTTGGTGATACCTCACATTACCCGTCTGCTGGTAGGTACAAGTCACCATCGTCTTATACCCTTCAGCATGGCCCTGGGTGCATTCTTTATGCTGCTGGTCGACATTACCTCACGAATCATCGTATCACTCTATCTGCCGCCGGGGGTGATCACCTCGCTGCTGGGGGCACCTCTGTTTCTCTGGTTAATACGCAAACACTATAAAGGCCGCCAGCAATGAAGTTGAACAATCTGAGTCACCAGATTGAAGGCCGAACCCTGTTTACCGAACTGAGCGTCGAACTTGAGCCCGGCAAATTACATGGTATTATCGGGCCCAATGGCTGTGGTAAATCGACTCTGCTGCGCCTGCTGGCCGGCATTGACAAACCCCAAAGTGGCACAGTGTTACTGCAGAACAGAGAGCTGCAGAGTTTCTCTGCACGAGAGCGGGCCCAGCAGCTCGCTTATCTTCCCCAGCAGAATAACATATATCACGATTTAACAGCCCGTGAGGTTGTGTTGCTGGGGCGGGCCCCTTATCAGAATATTTTTTCTTTATGGAACGATCAAGACAGACGAATCGCTGAAGATTGCCTGAACCAGGTCGGGCTGGCCGAAGAGTCAGGTCGCTTCATAAATTCGCTCAGCGGCGGTGAGTTTCAGCGGGTTATGCTGGCCCGCATGCTGGCCACAGAAGCCAATATTCTGCTGCTAGATGAAGCCATAACAGCCCTCGACATCAATCATTCGCTGGTATTTCTTGATATGTGTAGGGATTTATGTGCCCAGGGTAAAACAGTGATCATAGTTATGCACCAGCTCGAGCTGGCTCACCGCTACTGCGATGATACTCTGCTGCTGGGTATCGACCAACAGGGCTCTTATATTCACGGCCCTACCGGCCAGGTAATGAATTCAAAGAATCTGGGCAGAGCTTTTAATGTGTCGGTCAAAAAATCTGGCCAGACCATGATTTTTAACCGTAAGCATTAGACCCGGGCGAAAACCATTTACATGCAGCTTAAAGTATATAAAATGTACCTGAAACGACGGAGGAAGTTCGGTGAAAATCCGGCGCTGACCCGCAACCGTGATCTGATGATTTTTCGAAAGAAAAATTGTTAGAAAGTCGGGAACTCCAGGAAATAATTGTTCAACCCCTCGTGGACTAGGGCTTGACATTTAATATGGCTGCTTTGCTATAAAGGTAGCCTCTTCTTGTAAAGCGGGTTCGTCATTTCAAATTTTATTTTGAAAGGATCGAACATGAAAAAAAATCTACTACTGCTAACAATGGCAATTTTCGCCTGGCAATGCTCGGGTGATGATGGCTCTAAATCTACAGGCTATTTCATTGATGCAGCTACGGCCGGGGTACGGTACGAGTCGCGCGCGACCAACACCGGGTTTACCGGCAGCGATGGCAGCTTTCAGTATTCACCAGGTTTTGATATCACCTTCTACATTGGTGACATTGTTCTTGGTACAACAACGGGGGCAAACCAAATCACCCCGGTAAACCTGGTTAACGGGGCAACAGGTGCCGACGACCAGACCGTGTTGAATATTGCACGCCTGCTGCAGACCCTTGACTCTGATGGTGACAACAGCAATGGTATCACCATAACAGATGCGGCCCATACAAAAAGCAAAAATGTAACCGTTGATTTTACACTTTCAGACAGTGCATTCGCAGCGCAGAGCGCACTTGTCAGCCTTGTGAAAGATGTCAGGGGTAGTGGGGTGAGCATTGTGAGTTCAGCAAACGCAAAGGCCCACTTACAGGCCAGCCTGAATACTCTTCAGGGTAGCCTTGCGATTCTGGGCACCTGGTCAGACAATTTCGGCGGAACTCACACCATCACCGCCACAGGATGGACTCAAGACTACGGCTCACCCCAGCTTGATGCGCTGGTCGAGTTTAACAACACAGAAAAGTATGTAATTGTGAAAAAGGCAGCCGCTGACTGCTGCAATGCAAATAAGTTTCAGAAAGTATATTTCACCGGCCTGAATGGCTCTAGCTGGTTCTTCTGCACAGTGTCACCATTCAACAATGACACCGCCGATGCAGCCCGGGCCATCAGTGCACCAGATAGCTCGTCGCCCTCAACCGGTGGTTGTGGCGCCTTTTCATGGACGAAGATCAACAGCGGAGCAAATTAGCTAAACTGATTTAGTTTACCTCAGACCCAATGCCAACACCCACCAAAAAGCCCGCCCTCATGCTGCAGGGCACGGCTTCGGGTGTAGGCAAGAGCCTGCTGACTGCTGCCTTCTGCCGCATCTTTGCTGACGATGGTTACAATGTAGCCCCGTTTAAAGCGCAGAACATGTCGCTCAACTCTTTTGTAACCCGCAAGGGCGAAGAAGTAAGCCGCTCGATTGCCCTGCAGGCCCACGCTGCCCGGATTGAAGTTGAAGTTGATATGAACCCTGTGCTGTTAAAGCCGGGCAGCGATACCGGTTCTCAGTGTATTGTGCTGGGTAAACCTGCAGGCCATTGGCAGGCTGGCATTTTCACCCAAAAACGCAGCGAATACCGTGAAATTATTCAAGCCGCCTATGATCGCCTTCAGCAGAAACGTGACCTGCTGGTTCTTGAGGGTGCCGGCAGCCCGGGCGAGATCAACCTGAAAAAATATGACCTGGTCAACATGCACATGGCCCGCCATGCACAGGCCAGGGTTCTGCTCATCGGTGATATTGACCGTGGTGGGGTGTTTGCCTCGTTGTTGGGGCACATGCATGTGTTTGAACAGTGGGAACGTGACCTTGTAGCAGGCTATGTACTTAATAAATTCAGAGGTGATGTGAGCCTTTTAGAAAGCGCCCTTGATGAAATGCGAGAGCGCACTGGCAAACCCACTCTGGGAATTATTCCTCATATTCATCGTTTAAATCTGCCTGAAGAAGATGGTATGATCTATGATAAGACCGCAGGGGCCGGCAATGGCCCCCGGCTCAA
>CAZHLC010000136.1:0-8319 GCA_964532545.1 uncultured Leptospiraceae bacterium
CCAGCATGCCTGAGGGTCATCGCCATTTACATGAAAAATAGGAATCTGAAAGCCTTTGGCCAGGTCTGTAGCATACAGAGTCGAGCGAGACTCATTAGGTACCGTGGTAAAACCGATCTGGTTATTTACCACAATGTGAATACAGCCACCGGTATCAAAACCCTCGAGATTACCAAGGTTGAGCGTCTCGGCTACCACGCCCTGGCCTACGAAGGCTGCGTCACCATGAATGATGATTCCCATATATTTTTCGCGGTTATAATCTTTGTGTTTGCTCTGCCGGGCCCGCACCGACCCCAGGGCCACAGGGTCAACGGCTTCAAGGTGGCTGGGGTTAAACATCAGAGTCAGCGACAGTTCATGGCCCGAGGCCGTCATGCGCTGGTTAGAGTATCCTAAATGGTATTTTACATCTGAATAATCAGGGGTAGCGGGGTCATAGTTTTCTTCAAACTCTGCAAAGATCAGACTTGCAGGCTTTTCGATTGTGTTAACAAGTACATTGAGGCGGCCGCGGTGCGCCATACCGATGACGATACCATCCATCTTGCGCTCACCGCAGTCTTCAATGATACCATCAAGTATGGGTATCAGGGTTTCACCACCCTCGAGCGAGAATCTTTTTTTACCAACGTACTTCTTGGCCAGAAAACGTTCGAAATAGTCTGCATGCACCAGCTTATCAAAGATGCGCAGTTTCTCCCACGTTGTCAGGGCCCAGCTGTTGGCGGTCTCTTCCATTTTGCGCTCGATCCAGATGCGCTCGTCTTCATCCATCAGATATTTATGTTCGGCGCCGATGGTGCTGCAGTAGGTCTTCTCCATCCATGCAATGATGTCTTTCAGGGGGGCCCGGCCCAGAGCATCGATGCCCGAATCGTAGGTATTGTTCAGTTCGTCTTGACTCAGATTTTCGATTTTACCATCAATAACTTTGCGATTGCCCGGGGTAATACCAAGGGGGTCGAGCCGGGCAGCCTGGTGGCCCTGGCTGCGGTAGGCATTCATCAGGTTGATGATACCCATTTCGGTCAGCTTCTGATCGCTGGCCCGGCGCTTCATGGGGCCCGCAGGCATGCCGCCATTGTCTAGACTCTTAAAAAAATCAGCCCATTCGTTTGAAACAGACTGGGGGTTCTCTATGTATCTTCGATAGAGTTCTTCGAGTATTTGGCTGTTATCGCCAGCTAATGGATTCATAAGGCCTCTTTAGTTTAATCGTTTATCTGCTTTTGAACCTGCCATATACTATCAACAAAAAACTCCCGGTCGTCAAAAAGATTGTCAGCAATTTTGAAGCCGGTTTTGGCAGCAAGATCTGCAATGTCATCGATGCTGTATTTATACGAATACTCAGTGTGAATGGGTTCACCCTGGCCAAAATCAAAGGTCGAGTGCAGTGCCTCAATATAGACCCGCTGGCGACGGTTACTCATGATGTAACTTTCCATGGCACTGATGGCAGGGTTGTAAAAAGCATGGTGCCTGAAGTGTTCGATTTCAAAGTTGGCCCCCAGCTCACGGTTCATGCGCGACAAAAGGTTCAGATTGAAATCACGGGTAATACCATGGGGGTCGCTGTAGGCATTTGTTAACAGCGGTATCTCTTTGATCAGATCAAACCCAATAAGAACAAGATCGCCATCATTGAGAACATGCCAGAGGCGCACCAGAAAATCTTCGGTAGCCGCGCGTGAAAAATTACCAATGTTCGAGCCCAGAAAAAGAACCAGATTGCGAGAGAATTTGTTTTTCCTGATCCATGTCATGCCCTGAAAGTACTCTGACACCAGGCCTTCAGCCCGTGCATGAGGAAACTTCTCGTTGAATCTTTCCATCAGAAACTCAAGGGCGCCGGTTGAAATGTCTATGGGCGTATACTCAAAATCAATATTGTCTTTGAGCAGCTGGTCAATCAGCAGAAAGGTTTTATGACCATCGCCGGCCCCCAGCTCAATCACGTTGAGGTCAGCTTCGCCACCAGTGGCTTCAACGACCAATTCTGATACCCGGGGGCTGTGAGTTTCGAGAATCTCATACTCACAGCGCGTAGGATAATACTCTTGCATCTGGGTGATTTTCTGAAAGATCTCGCTGCCTACATCATCATAAAAATATTTTGATGATATCGCCTTTGGTTTCTGGCTGAAACCCGCCAGTACATCAAGGGCAAAGCGGTTTTTCTCAGTCGTCGCCAGCTCTTTGTCTGAAAGGCGTCTGATTACGTTTTCGGTATTCATAATTAATCGAGGTCTTTAGCCAGGCGCAGGCCGGTAAACTGCCAGCGCTTATCGCTTTGAAAAAAGTTGCGGTATGAGGCTCTGATATGTGAAACCGGCGTTACACAAGAGCCCCCCTTGAGCACCCGTTGAGCATTCATGAACTTGCCATTGTATTCACCGAGAGTACCTGCAAGTGGCTGGTAACCCGGATATGGCAGGTATGAACTGGTCGTCCACTCCCAGACATCGCCGAAGGCCTGTTTTAAACCGGTACTGTGATTCTTTTCGTTTGTGGGATGATAAAACTCTGCTTCAAGAAAGGTGCCTTCTTCAACCTTACAATTCTCGCTGTTTACTGCCACCTCCCACTCAAACTCGGTGGGCAGGCGCAGCCCCTTGAAGCGGGCAAAGGCATCGGCCTCGAAAAAACTGAGATGGCAGACAGGCTGGCTGCCTATAACTCTCTGCATGCCTGAGGCGGTAAAGCACCAGTATTCATTGCCCTCTTTCTGCCAGTACTGGGGCATCTCTATATTGTGCTGGTTCACATAATCCCACCCATCTGACAGCCAGTAGTGGGCCTTGCTATAAGCACCTTCTTCTATAAATTCAATGAATTCGTCATTGGTAATGAGGCGATTTGCCAGAGCAAAGCCATGCACCAGAGCTTCATGGGCTGGCAGTTCATTGTCAAAACAGAAACCAGTTTCAGCCGCACCCACGGTTACCACCTGCTTATCAAAAGTTAAGAACTCGAGAGAGGTAACCTCGCCCTTTGTTTCTTCAGCAGCATTGAACATGGCAGGTTTAAAGGGTTGCGACCAGAAGTTATACTTGCAGTCAGTAATTAACAGCTCTTGGTGCTGCTGCTCATGGTGAATGCCAATCTCAAGACGACGCCAGATTTCACGTTCGTCGGCTTCGTCTTGTTTGCCAGCAAGCAGGGCCAGCATATGTTCATTCACATATTCGCGGTACTGCTTAACCTGCTTTACTGTTGGCCGTGAAAGCAAGCCCCGGTTGGGTCGATAGATATGCTCACCGGCCCCTTTATAGTATGAGTTAAAAATAAAATGAAAACGATTATCGAAGATGCGGTAGCCCTGGCTGAATTCGCGTAGAATAAAATTTTCGAAAAACCAGGTGGTATGGCCCAGATGCCACTTGGGCGGGCTGGCATCGTCAATGGCCTGCAGACCATAGTCTTCAATCTCAAGGTTAGCACAGAGATCAACTGTCAGCTTGCGCGTAGATTTAAAATTGTCGATGAGAGATGTCTGCAGGGTCTGCATTACACTAAAAATCTGAGATTGGCCTTTGGTACCTTTTGTTTGTGTAAGCCAGCTCTATCAGGTTACTAAATGCAATGCTTTAGATTGACAAGTATTTTTTTGACTTATAAATAGAAAGGGCGGCTGTCTCAGCCGCCCTGCTCTTCTGCCTTGTGGTGGCGATTAAGCGTCTGTCAGACCCTTACATTCTTTGGGCGGCTTCTGATCGCGATAGAGACACTCTTCAACCATATGAATGCGGTTGAAACCATCGTTGGCATCGATTTTATACTGATCAGGTATGCTGAAGTCGAATACGGGGTTCAACCTCTTTTCAATGGCATAGTAATTGTCTTTATAGTCTTTCTGAACGTTGTATTTCTTATAGCGCTGAATCAGCTGGTAGACCTTTACGCCATTTAATTTGCCTTCGCGGCAGAGTTTAATGGCAGCCATGTAGTGCTCGATTCTCATCTTGCGCATGCTGGGGCTCAGCTTCTTATTATTTTCAAGATACTTTTCAATATCCATCGCTTTCTGGCGTACACGCTTGGCGTTACCCAGTTTGGCGAACCCGAGATCCATATTATTTACGATGGCCCGCTTATCATAGGTAAAATGATAACTCTGCGGATCATAAATCTGTGGCTCAGGTGGTTTTTTTGAAACATCGCGTTTTTTCAGAAAACGTCTCACTTTTTGTGAATCTCGATGGTAGGCAATAGTAATGTCTACAATACGATTATTGGCATTCTGCAACAGCTCGCGGGTTCTCGTCATGTAATTGAGACTAAGCTCTTCAAAAAGCTTTTCGAGCTTCTTCTGCACGCTGATAAAATCAAGATAGGCTTGATAATAATCATCTTCAAAGAAGAATGAAAGGCCTTTGGCATATTCTTTTTTGATGTCTGAGTAGGTTTTTTTCTGCTCGTCGCTGCCAAAATTGGCAACGGGTACCTCAAGAAAAACGAGGTATTGTAAATTTTCAATTCGCTTAGCTTTAGCCTTTTCGCTGACAGCCTCAGAATACACGGCGCCAGTCAGGCCAAAGAGAAGTAGTGTTATTATGGCGAATCGTATCAAACGGTTCATAGTTCCCCCAGGAATATGGATATACTACCTGTTCATTATCGGCAAGCGCCTGAGCCAAACTGGAAAAATGGGCCCTGTTTTTTTGATTTCAACGCCTTTTTTTGTTAATTTCGCATTGAAAATCAGCTTTATCTGACCTGATATCTTTGATTTAACACAGGCCGATTTCAACCGATAATTTATCTAACATGGCAAGTATGGCGCGCGTAATGAAAGCGACAATCGTTTTTTGCCTGCTGGCAGGCTGCAGCAGTGTGCAGGTGGTAGATAAAATGACCTATGGGCAGGTCAAAACCACCATTCGCCAGGGTGAGCAGAAGAACTGGCAGGCCATTGAAAATGCCATGGCCCTGCCCGAGCCGCCCAAACATCCGGGCCTGCATGTTTACATTCTTAACGATCTGGCCACGGTCAATGATGAGAAGGCCCGCGGTATCATACGCAAATACCTGAAAAACCCCGCCTCTGAGAAGCGCTCGGCAGCTCTGTTAGCGCTCGACCAGCACCGTAAGGGTCGTGAAGCAAAAATTGATAAAGAACTGGTAGATGCCATCTCTGATAATTCTGGCCGCTACAAGAAGCTGCTCGATGCAGAAATTCAGATTCTGGGCCGCGTCAACGATAACCGGGCCGACAGCCTGCTGAAATCATATCTCGGTAAGAACGAAGCCCAAGACGCATTGATTATTCAGGCCATCGGGGGCAAACTGCAGCGCCAGATGAACAGCCCTGCCCCGCCCCCACCAGCACCAGGCGATAAAAGCAAAATGTTTGATCGCAGCGATGCGGCCAACCAGCGGCGCGAAACCCTGGGCAATGAACAGGTGCTGCTTGATTATCTGAAAACCGAAGCATCGTTTGACCTGAAAAAACTGACCCTGACCAGCCTGTACCGGGCCTACCAGCCCCGCGGTCGACAGCGCCTGCTGATGATTGTAGAAAACAAATCAATGCCAACCTCAACCCGAATTCTTACGGCCCGCTATCTCACCCAATTGGGGCTGAAGAGCCAGGGTAAGCTTATTGCCAAGAATTTTCGCCGTATCTATTTTCAGAGCCGGGGCGAAATTGAGCTCAAAGAAAACCTGGTGCTGCAGATTGCTAAGCTTGAAGACAAAAGCCCCATCGATGTACTCAACGAAATTCGCCAGGTTTTCTGGAAGAAACAATGGAAGCGCGAAGCCATTGCCACCAAAAAGGCCAACTACATGCGCTATGTGCGCAATGTCAGAGCCATGCCCCCTAAAGATGCCCTGAAGACTATTTTTAAAAGCGGTGGCCTCAGCGCAAATACCGTGACCAAGATGCACAAACATGTGATTAAAACCATTCGCGAAGGTAACCTCAATCGCAAACCCGAGAGCCGCTTTCTCTATGCGGCCCTGCGAAAACTCTACCCCCGCAAAAACTACTACCAGCTTAACGAGCTGGGCCAGCGCAGCCTCAGAATTCGTTATCTGTTTTCAACAGTAATGGGTATGGTTCTGAAAGAGTATCGCGGCGATGCCATTCAAGTGACAGTTTTAAGCAAGGTCTGGGGAGTGAAAAGGCGAGAAGCCCGGGCCATTAAAAGACTCTATCTGCGCCGCAACCGCCTGATTAAACAGGTAAACCTGTAATAAATCAGGCCCCTGCATCACTTATAGAAAAATCTTTACATGCTATTTTACAATTAAAGTATGCAGATTCAATCATTGAAATGAGCCCGGCTGGCTCAGATCAGGGTGCGTAATTAAAGTAAACCGAAAATGTCTGAGCAGTTGCACCATTTAACCCGGCGAATGTCAGGCTTTGATGCCATTACCGTAGTGGTATCTGACATGGTGGGCTCGGGTATCTTCTTTACTACAGGCATTGTTCTTCTTATCATTGGCAGCACCGATCTCATGATGGGTGCCTGGGTATTAACCGGCATTGTGGCCCTGCTGGGGGCTATCTCTTATGCCGAGCTGGCGACGATGTTTCCCCAGGCGGGGGGTGAATATAACTACCTGCGTGAAATGGGTAAAGACCTCTTGGGCGAAAAGCATGGCCCCATTCTCGGCTTCTTAAGCGGATGGACGTCTGTTTTCATCGGCTTCTCGGCCCCCATGGCTATTTCTGCCCTGGGCTTCACTGAGTATCTATCGCATTTTTTTCCTTCTTTATCTTCGAAACATGTAATGTTCGATTTGGGATTTATGACCATCACCAATGCCAGTGTCTTTTCAATTGTGGTGATGCTGGCCCTGGCCGGCCTGCACTTTGCCGCCCGCGGCACTGACCGAAAACTGCAGGTTTTTCTTACTGTGGTAAAGGTGGCAGCCATTCTCGGGCTGATTGTGGCCTCGCTGCTTTCAGATAAGGGTGAAACGGCAAACTTTGCCACCTCAATACCCAAACAAGACAATGGTGGCTCAAGTCTGATCACAGCCTTTGTGGCCGGTATGGTGCCCATATGGTTCTGCTACACCGGGTGGAACGCTTCTGCATACATTGCCAGTGAAATTCGTAACCCTGAAAAAAACCTGCCACTGTCATTAATTGTCGGAACCTCTGCCGTCACAATTCTCTATTTGATTATCAATGTAGTCTACGTCTATGCCCTGCCCGCTAAAGAAATGGTAACCACCGTGGTAAGCAAAACAGGTGAAAGCGGCCTCGCACCGGTTGGCAAGATTGCAGAGAAGTCGGCCAATGTGCTTCTGGGTACCACGGGCAGCGATCTTATCAGTATCGTAATTGCACTGTCAATTATCGGCGCACTGCATACCCTGTTGCTTATTGGCCCCAGGGTGCTATTTGCCATGGCCCGCGATGGTATCTTCTTTGAATACATTGCCGACGTTGACCCGGGCACTGCTGTGCCGCGTCATAGTATTGCCATTCTAACCGGTGTTTCAATCTTAATGATTCTGGCCGGTGACTTACGCTCACTGCTTGAAATGGCCGGCTTTGTACTGATTGTGTTTGGCTTTCTGGCGGTCAGCAGTGTGTTTGTTTTCAGATTCACCCGCCCTGAACTTGAGCGACCCTATAAAGCCTGGGGTTACCCTGTGGTACCGGGTATCTTTCTCATGTTCACCATCTACATGATGTATTCATCATTCGTTTTTAATATCGATGCCACCATGCTGGGTATTGGTATCTTGGCCTTTGGCGTACCGGTCTATTACATCTTACTCTGGCTGCGCAAAGGCCACTTCGAAGAACTGAAAGACTGATTATTTTTTCAGCGGTTTCTTGACAGGCTCTTTGGCTGGCTGCTTTTCTGAGTCGCTCTCAATCTTTTCAGCCTTCTCTTTTTCTTCTTCGGCCTTCTCTTCGATGATGAGCGGGGCCTGCTGCACAGTCATGGGCAGAGTCACCAGTTTAATCTGGGGCTTTTCACTGAACAGGGCTGAGATTTTGTTTTTTATCAGGGGCAGCTTCTTTGATTGATCACCCGGCGGCACCACAACCACGGCATAAACCGTGACAAGTCGGCGGTATTTTTTAATCTGCAGGTTTAATACTTCGCTATCTTGAATTTCGGTGGCAATGATTTCACGGGCCTTCACCTGGCGCTGCTTTATAAAGAAAGTCTCGTACATGAAATATCCCAGAGGTACCGCAATGATCACCAGCAGAATGGCCGAAGTAAGCACATTCTTCTTGGCCCTTGTTTCAACCTCGGCCTCATCATGATGAGTGGGGTGTATTTTCAGGCGCCAGAAAACCAGACTGGCCGAGAGCGATATGCCCACAAGGTTGGT
>CAZHLC010000137.1:0-8267 GCA_964532545.1 uncultured Leptospiraceae bacterium
GATGATTATTTCTTCGAGGTAACCGAACTTACCCATGTCGATTACCTCGAAGAAATAATCATCGGCCGTGAGCAAACTCATCTGCGTTGGCTCGATCAAGGCCGATGATTATTTCTTCGAGGTAATCGACATGGGTAAGTTCGGTTACAATGTTGGCAAGGGCCTCTCTTGAAAGCTCAGAGTAAAGACTCGGCAATACCAGAGCCATTGGGCTGCCCTGGTTTGAGAAACCTTTGAGGTCGGCTTCAAGTTGAGTTACCGGACGGTCACCGAGGTTGTGCAGGGTTGTGATAGTTCCGTTTTGAAAAAAGTCAGACATGTTTACCTTTTGATATGAACCTTTTCATACATGTGTTTCTTATCTATGTCAATAACTATATCTGCCGAAAGGGGCATCGTTTTCAGATTTTGTCTGGTGAGGCGCTCATAGAACTGAATGAAGCGTTTGATTTCTTCTGAAGACATAGTTTTGGCACCTGGTCTTTCGGCAGCCAGTTTCTCTTCTTGTAAAGTTCGCCATTGTCGAACCTGTTCAAAATCAGGAACACGCAGAAAAATCAACGCATCAAGCATGGCAAAAAGTTCGCGATAATTATTTTTCAGGGCATTATTAACCAGTCGCCGCCAACTGCCGTCTTTATCTTCTTCTTTTTCAAGATCGTTGATAGGGGCTTCAAGTTCTGTGTCGCTCTGGTCTTGGGTCGCTACACACCAACCTTCGAAGATGATTAAATCTGGTTGCCCCTTGCAGTTTTCCCATTTTGATTCATGGTAGCGATCATCGATCGCCTTATCAAATCTGACAATGGGTGTCAGTGCATCTTCTGCTGCATTGCTGAGGGCATTCAGGGTATCGATGCCAAGTTGCACATTATGGGTGCCTGGCACCCCCCGGGTTTTCAATAGGGGATGTACTTTTTCTGCCAGCTTTTTTCTTTCTGATTTAGTCAGATATAGATCATCTATAGAAATAATTACTGCTGTTCTGTTTTTTTCATGCCACATCATCGATTTTAGCAGGCGGCTGAGCGTTGACTTGCCAGCCCCCTGGGCGCCATTTATGCCCAGAATATAAGGGCTTTTTTGTATGATTTTGTTTTCGAGCCATTTGATGAGTTTAATCGCGCCTTCGATTAGGCTAGAATATGATTCTTCAGGAATCTTTTCGGCTTGTAATTGCTTTTTATAGATTTCTTCTCGAGTTATGACCATCTTATATTTTCTCTCATTCTAATTCAGCACATTGAACTCCGGCTGAATGCTATCTACTCTTAATTATTTTGTGCTCTTTTTTGTATCTTTTGCACACTTTCTATGCAATTGATGTTTTTTTCAGGGTTTTGCATTTCCGTTTTTTGGCGGGTTACTGCCCCAGTGATTATGCAGATTACAGAAATCTAGTTGAAACATATTTGAACTGGCTACACAGCAAGTAGAAAACAGCGATTTGCTGGCGCTGATTCTAAGTTTGATATGGATTTCCATATCAGTGGCCCTTTGAGGCGACATAAAACTACCAAAAGCACACTTTTTTTTTCGTTTTCACACCTTTTTAATAAATAGTTCTTTACAGCCTGATGCGATGCACAATAAAGGATTCATGCAGCGCACCAATGCGGCGCAAAAAACAACCCAGAGGAGATAAACCATGGAAGAAACTGTAAACAAAATCGTAAATTTAGGCATCGGCACTGTTAAGACTCTTGACGAGCAAGCTCGTGAAGCCCTTACTCAAGCTGAAGCTAAAATCAATGAGTATATTGCTGCTGGCGAATCAGCCACTGACGAAAACTCTGCGAAAATCAAAGAATTGGTTTCTACTGCGATATCTAATTACGGCGAGCTTTCAGACAAAGTACTTGCTACTTTCGAAGACATCAAAGCCCGCGTAGAAGAGCTTGATCCTCGCGAAAAAGAAGAAGCCACTACTCAGGCTACCGCCTAAGCACCTTAAATAAAACGCGATGGCTTGGCCATCGCCACCAAAAGGCTTTTTAAAAGTAGAACTTTAAAACCGCCTCATTAAAGAGGCGGTTTTTTATTGGCTGAACGCCTGCGTGCTCTTTAAAGAAGGCCCAATACCCGTGGAATATTCCAGGGTTTAATCACATGAATTGAAGCCATTAAACCGCCAATGAGGGCGCCTGCGACCCCCCAGGCCGAGGCTTCACTGCCGGTCAAGTAAAGGCCCGAATAGGGGGTCTCGGGTCGACACCAGGGCGACTTCTCAACATCAAACCTCTCGGGCACCCCTGATAGCCCATAGATGGTACCCCGATGATGCCCGGTCATATAAACCGTACTCAGTGGAGTTGAGAGCTCTTTGTACTCGATTAAATCGGCAAAGCCAGGGTGGCGCTCGTTGACAAACTCAATCAGGCCATTGGCCAGCTCTTCTTTAAGCTGTTTGTAATCATCGCCACGTTTCTTCCAGGGTTTGTCTTTCCATTTGCTGAAGTTTTCATAATCAGCAAAAGTAATCACTTCGGCAGTATGAGCTTCAGCAGTAGGATCTTTTAATGATGGAAAAGACAAGTAGGCCATAAATGGCTTCTTGGTCTTGATCCAGTCATTGCGGCCATCGAAGTTGCTATCGTGATCGAAGTTGGCGAACATCCAATAGTTTTCACCCGTAAAACCCAGCTTGGCGGGTGATTCTTTCAGACCCAGATAAAGCGAAAGGTGGGCAGTGGCCGGGTTTCTCTTATCAAAACTGTTCAACTTTTCGATATAAGGATTCTTAGAGTCTTGATCAAGCAGCTGTGTGTAGGTAATATGAGCCCCAGCCCCCGAGATAATCAGGGGTGCGCGAAATTCAAGCTCGGCCTGTTGGTCTTCACGGGCCCGCAGGTTGGTGGCTTTTACCCCAACAGCGCGGCCGTTTTCAATGATGATTTGATTTACCAGGTGATTGACCAGCACTTGACCGCCCTTTTTCTCGATCTCAGGCAGAATGCTTTCATAGATGGTTTCAGCCCCGCCGGCGGGATAGTATCCCCCATCGAAATAGTGTGCTGTCAGCATTGCATGAATTACAAAAGCCGCCTTGTTGGGGGGCAGGCCATAATCACCCCATTGCGAAACCAGAACGGCTTTTAATTTATCATCTGAAAAGGTTTGATCAAGGTAGTCTTTGACTGTTTTCAGGGCCAGGGTAGAATCGTGGGGCAGCAGGTGAAGAAGCCAACGCACAAACACCGGTGCGTTCTTTTTCACTTCATTAAAGCGAAACCAGTTGATAGCCTTTTTCAGGTCTTTAAAATACTGTTCAATCGCATTTTCTTCATGGGGAAACTTGGCCTTCAAATCGGCTCGAACATTGTTTTCGCCTTTGCGCATACCGAAATCAAGCTCAGGATACATGAATTTGTCGTAAACCTCGGGCATCTCATTCCATTTGACTTTGTTATTGGTAACAAAGTCAAATGCCCGGCGCAGCTCACCTTTCTCGCCGACCCCGCCAACATAGTGCAGGCCAACATCCCAGGTGAACTTGCGCTTGCGGCGAAAAGCATGGGTATAACCGCCCGCCTGAAAGTGACGTTCAAGCATGAGTATCTTTTTATCTTCGAGCTGGGCCAATACACTGGCTGTGGCCAGCGAGCCCATTCCGCTGCCGATAATAATGGCATCGTATTCATTCTGCATTTTTAACTCCTTCAAGAAAGTTTCGAATTGTAGCGCTGTAAATAGCATCAAACTGCTTTCTGCTGACCCGCATGCGGCCCAGCAGATAGAGTGAAACCAGGCCGTGGGCAAGACTCCAGAACTGCAGGGCGAGCTCATTGGCGGTACCACCGCCAATAACCTCTGCCTTTAAGCAGGCTTCTACCCGCTCTAGCAGAAAATGAAATGTCGCGTTGCCCTGGCCGGCCAGCTCGCGGGGCGCCTTTCTGAACGTCAGAGCGTTTTCTGACATAAAAATCAGGCGGTAGTACGAGCGTTGGTTCAGTGCAAACCGCTTATAGGCCTCGGCGGCCCGCCAGAAGTCTTCTAGCGGGCCGACGCCGGTATGATTGCCTTTTAAATAGCGCTCAAATATTTTGAAACCCTCAGCCATAACATGCTGCAGCATTTGCTCTTTGTTTTCATAATGCCGATAAATCGCTGTAGCAGTAATACCCACCTCGTTTGCGACTTTGCGCATCGAAACCCCAGACATACCTTTTTCAAGGTATAAATCACGGGCGCAGGCAAGTATTCTGGCTTTGTTACCCATCAAGGTTAACAGTGTTAACATTGATGAGTTGTAAAGCAAATTTCAACCTTAATCTGGTAGACGGGCCCATTTAAGTTTCGAATTGGTGTCGCATGGCACGCTACATTTCATCACCCACTCAGGTTGAAGCTGTGGGCAATCTGCCCAAGATTATTAAAGAGTTCTTTGGCGCCGTCAACAGCCAGAATTATAATGTCAGCATCGCGCAGATGAAAAGCCCCTCTGGCTGGTTTGAGCCGGGCCAGACCCCAGAATTTGATGAATATACGGTGGTTCTGCGCGGGGCCCTGCGGGTTGAAACAAAACAAGAAACATACGATGTAAAGGCCGGTGAGGCTATTCTGGCCCCCAAGGGTGAGTGGGTACGTTACAGTTCACCGGCTGAAACCGGGGCCGAATACATTGCCATTTGTATTCCGGCGTTCAGCCCTGACACGGTTCATCGCGACGAAGATTGACCATGATCATAGGTTTACCAAAAGAAATCAAAAAAGAAGAATTTAGAGTGGCCCTGACGCCCCAGAGTGCCGCCGAATACATTCGGGCCAACCATCAGGTATTGGTTGAGGCTGGTGCGGGCGAAGGCGTAAACTTTTCTGACGAAGCCTATGAAAAAGTCGGCTGTAAGATTGAAAAGAGAAAGAATATCTTTGAACAGGCAGAGATGATCATAAAAGTCAAAGAGCCCCTGCCCGAAGAAATTAAATTGTTTCAAGAAGGGCAGATTCTTTACACTTATTTACATCTAGCTGCCAATAAAAAGTTCACTGAAGACTTAATCGAAAAAAAGGTTATCGGTGTCGCATATGAAACTGTGCGCGAGGGCGATGGTTCGCTACCATTGTTGATTCCCATGTCGCAGATCGCTGGCCGCCTCGCTGTGCAAGAAGGCGCCAAGTATCTTGAACGCCACTTCGGCGGTCGGGGCATACTTCTGGGTGGTGTGCCCGGTATTCATAAAGGCAAGATCGTTGTGCTGGGTGGTGGCATTGTGGGCCAGAATGCCTGCCGCATTGCCACGGCCCTGGGTGCCGAAGTTACCGTACTTGATCTTTCACCCCGTAAGCTGGCTTATCTTGATGACATATTTGGTAATGCCATTACGACTCTGTTCTCGAATGAGCACAATGTAAAAGAAATGCTGGCCCAGGCCGATCTGGTTATTGGTGCGGTGCTGGTAGCCGGCGGCGCTACGCCTAAGCTGGTGACCCGCGAAGACCTTAAAATCATGAAGAAGGGTGCCGTACTGGTTGATGTGGCCGTCGACCAGGGAGGGTGCGCTGAAACCTCAAGACCTACTTATCATCATGAGCCAACCTTCGAGGTTGAAGGGGTGATTCATTACTGTGTGGCGAACATGCCGGGTGCTGTGCCTCTCAGTTCAACTTATGCCCTTACCAGCGTGACTAACCAGTATGGCATACAGATTGCCAGCCTTGGCATTGATCAAGCTGCCAGGCAGAACCCGGCCATTGCCGAGGGTATCAATATTTACCGGGGCAAGCTCACCAACCAGCCCGTAGCTGAAGCTCACGGCCTTGAGTTCAGCTCACTATTCTGATATGAGGTATAAAATTTCGTTACTGCTGCTGTTTTTGCTGATGGGCTGCGGGCCAGCCCATCAGCAAAAATCGATTGCAGCCAACCTGAAAAAAAATAAGGGTAAGGTTATTTTTTCTCAGCTCTACGGCCCAGAATGGAGCAGGCTTTATGTATTCGCACCCTACAGTGACGAGCAGCAAATCAGTAAGGTAATAAAACACCAATTCGATAAGGGGGTAAGCTCAATTGCCTCAAGCGATGCAAGCTGCCTACTGGTGTTAACTGCTGATAATGGCATTGTGGCAGTAATAGAGTATAAACGCTCTTTAGGAGATTTTTCAAAGCTCTATCGTTCAAATGGCTACAGTCGAGAAGAGGCCGTGTTTGTGCTTGAATCTGATGAAGGTTGGCCTGTGTTCAAATTCTATGAAAATTGATCGCATTTATACAGGCGAGCAAGGCGATTCGTTTTTTGATAATGTAGAGATCAACCTTTCTTCTGCTGGTGAAATCGGAGCCCTGTCAGAGCCCTGGCAGGCCGACAGAGTAATTTTTCGCACCAATGAGGGTGACTATAATTATGACTGGCACAATGCCCCGGCGAGGCAGCTGGTTGTCATGCTTGAAGGGGGTGTCGAAATCGAAGTCAGCTCAGGTGAGAAACGTATCTTTCACCCCGGGGATATTCTGCTGGTCGAAGACCTGACTGGCAAGGGGCATCGGGCCCGGGCCCTTGGGGGGCAGCCCAGAAAATCGATGTTTGTCGTTTTGAAATAAAGTGCAACCCCGTTCTGCCATCATACTCTCCCTCAGCATGTCATTAATACTGGCAGGCATGAAACTTCCTGTAGGTATCTATCTTGGGTCATCAGCGTTACTGGCATCGGCTCTTGATTCGGTATTCGATCTGCTGACTTCTGCGATAAATCTGTTTGCGCTGATTACTGCAGCACGCCCTGCTGATGACGACCACCGTTTTGGCCATGGCAAGGCCGAGGCTCTTGCATCTTTTTTTCAAAGCCTTATGATAATCGCTTCGGCTTTCTTTCTGGTCTACTTTGCTTTTTCACGGGGGCAAGAGCCCCTGGTAGAAGACTCAATTGGTTACTGGGCGATGGCCACCTCGTTACTTGGCACTGGCATCATTGTTTTTTTTCAGACGCGGGCTATGCGCTCAAGCCAATCGACTGTCGTTGCAGCCGATCGGCTGCACTATCTCAGTGACTTTTTATCGGGGGTCGCGGTTCTGGCCGCTCTGTTTTTCAGCTATTTTTACAAGATCGCCCTTATAGACGCCATCGGGGCTGTCTTGGTTGCAGGCTATCTGGTTTTCGCCAGCATCAAGATACTGATCGAATCGATTAACATTCTCATGGATAAAGACATCTCTGACAATTATCGCGGTACTATACAAGATCTGATGAGAGATTATCCAAAGGTTGCGGGGTATCATGACCTGAAAGCCCGCTCTGCTGGTCAGCAAAACTATCTCAGTGTTCACCTTGAAGTCGTAGGTGAAATCAGCTTCGAAGAAAGCCATGCCATCGTTGAAGGCTTTATCGAACAAATAAAAGCCAGACATACTAATCTGCAGGTTACCATTCATGCAGATCCGGTTGAAATTACCCGGGCGGGCAAAAGGCTTTTAGATAAAGACGAACCTGAATTTTACTGAGTTTTTACTTCTTCGAGGGCTTCTGGTTTATGCAGGTGATAGCCCTGAGCATAATCAATTTCAAGGCTTTTGGCGTGCAATAGAATCTGTTCATTCTCAACAAACTCGGCAATAGTTTTCATATTCATTGCGTGACTGAGCTCGTTGATGGCCTTCACTAGGCGCTTATCAGTTTCATCGGTGGCAATATTTTTGACAAAGGTTCCATCAATTTTGATTAAAGAGACCGGTAGAGTTTTGAGGTAGGCAAACGATGATACCCCAGTACCAAAGTCATCAAGTACGAACCCGTAACCCTCTTTTCTCATATCTTCCATGAACTTTTTCGTCATATCAAGGTTTGACACGGCTGCTGTTTCAGTGAGTTCAAAGAAGATTTTTTCTTTGGGCAGTCGGGTGTCAGCAAGTATGCGGCGTGCTTTTTTCTGAAAGTCGTCGTTGCTGATTGAATTGCCTGAAAGGTTAATGGTAATAAATGAAGTCTGATCAGCGAGTGATGAATGATGTTCAAGATAAAACAGGGTATGTTGAATGATCCACAGGTCGATTTTTCTCATTCGGTTATAACGCTCGGCAGGCAGAATAAAATTCAGTGGCATAACCATCGACCCATCTGAACCAATCATGCGGGTGAGAATTTCGAGACCTGTTTCTTGTTTATGCAGGTTTTCGATTTTTTGACAGAAAAGCCTGAATCTGCCATTCTCAAGGGCCTGACTGATCTGGCTGACCTGCAGCAGGTCAGTCTGTCGCCGGGCTATTCTTTCATCAGAGGGCGAGAAGAGTTTGGCCTGATTGCGACCTGCATCTTTGGCTTCAAAACATGCGATA
>CAZHLC010000138.1:0-8254 GCA_964532545.1 uncultured Leptospiraceae bacterium
GATTTCTTGATTTTTCATAAAAGTTCCTCTTAAAGTTTTATTCTGCCTCTTTTGTTCGCTTCTGCGCTCATTTCAGCATACTTATATCCTAATAAATATGATTTATTTTGTCAACTTTTTAGTTTACTTTTTAAACTAAATGGTTCAAAAAATGTGTTACGCTGAAATTTTTAGTATATTTACTCTATGGCAAAAGAAGAGGCCCGAAAAAGCTACCAGCAGGTTTGCCCCATGGCCACAGCCCTTGATTACGTGGGCGAACGGTGGACTATTCTCATTATGCGTGAATTACTGGGGGGCGCTGCCAGATTCAGTGAATTGCGCCGCGGGCTACCCGGCATACCCAGTAACCTGCTCACCGACCGACTTAAAAGACTAGAAGAAGACGGGCTTGTTTATCAGGTTCATGCTCAGGGTGCAGCCCTCTATGCCCTGACCGATGAAGGGGCCTCAATTCGCGACACTCTTGAATCGCTGGCCTACTGGGGGGCCAGACTGGCAAAGGTAGCTACCCCAAAACATGAGCGTAGTGTACGGGCCATGGCCATGGCTCTGCAATCAATACTTGTAAGAAAGGCTGCAGCAAAGAGAACCGACCGCTTGATTATTGAGCTTATCGTTGATGATGAACCACTTGAGATGGTCTTTGCTCAAAGCCCTACTGCCACGGCTCGCCACAGCGTTGACGCCCAGGTTCGCCTGAAAACAACCAGCGCAGCCATGGCTGAAGTGTTAAAAGGCAATTTTGTTGAAAAAAGCTTCAAACATATTTCAGGAGGTCAAGACTCGGCTCGGCAATTCTTCGCGATTATGACAGAGATTCTCTAACCGGGTTTTCGGCTGCTGCCTCAGCCGCTGATGTGCGCACTTGGGCCTTCAGCCCTCCGAAAATAAAATACAGCAGCCAGATGGCGGTACTGCCGGTGAAAATAGCAATACGTGACCAGTAGGGAATGTCAGCCGGTGAAACAAAACCTTCGATAATACCGGCAATCACCAGCATGAACATACAGCCCAGCTGAATAGTCAGGGCTGTAGGTGCAATAGCTCTGAGAGCCTCAGTACGTTTCATGGGGCCGGGTTTTAACAGGGCTGAGGCCATCAAAAAGCCAGCCGCACCTGCCAGCATAATGGCAATTAACTCAGTGGCCCCATGGGGCATGATCCACCCCCAGAGGGCCCGACTGCTACCCTGTATAGACATCCACCCTGCTACGGCCCCGAGGTGAACCCCGTTAAAGATAAGAATGAACAGGGTACCCAGGCCGAAGGTAAGCCCAAAACCAAAGGCCAGCAGAGTGACCTGTATGTTGTTGGTTAATATAGCTGAAGCCACCATGGGGCGGGCCAGCTGGGGTATATCGTGCAGATTTTCTTCTTTGGCCGGTTTAAAGTCAACAAAACCCTCGGCCACCATCTCTTCACCCACCTGGGGGTACCATTCGACCGTGAGGTAGCTTATAACGGCTGGCCCGAAAAAACATATAGCTGATACCAGCACGGCCCGCCAGCTACGCCTTACAGCCTGAGCGAAGGCATAGACCCAGCTGATTTTATTCTGACGCTCACGACTGACATCGCGGTACAGAACGTTGTGCCCCAATACTGCAATGCGGTTGAGCTGGTCTTTGGTAAAGTCATCACCCCCCAGCGAGCGAATGCGGGCCAGATCTGTGGTGATTGAACGATAGGCGGTAAAAAAGCTGTCTAGCTGCTCGGTGGTCAGCCTGCGAATACCACGTTTACCCTGCTTTAACAGGGTGCCAGCCCGGTTAATAAAGTCATGCCAGCGGTTACGCTTATCTGCACCGCTAAAGCCGGTCGCCTCGGCCTTACGCTGGCTGATGGCCAGCTGCATGACCTCACGCATGAGCTCTTCGCTCTGGTTGATTCGATCACTCAGATGCGCTGACTGGGTGGGCGTGCGATCAAGAATTTCGTAGAGGGGTGTGGCAATCTGGGTAGCCAGAGTGACTCTGCGGTTTTCAGGCCAGCCCGAGCGGCGGGCCAGGTATTGTTCAATGATACCAATCTGCTGTGCTGAAATCACCCCCCGGGGCAAAACAATACCCCGCTTTGACTCACCCCGCTCTAACCTGGCCATCCATTCTGCGCCCCACAGGCCGCTTTTCGCCATTTTATTGAGAGCGAAACGTTCTCGCACAACCATGGTACCCGCGGCCAGATCGCCCAGGCGGCGGCTCTTACTGTTGAACAGCACGGCAAGGCTGCCTACCAGATACATGGGTGGCGGCAGCATATCTGCAGCCCGCAGAAGATTGCGCACCAGCGACTCTTGCAGACGAATAGGAATGCCATCATCGCGAACCACCCGCAGGCCCAGGGCTTTTTTACCAGGGGTTTGGCCCCGCATAATTGTTTCGAAGAAGACGAAGTATCCCCATTGAAGAAGAAAGCTTAACAGCAGGTAGACAGCAATGCTGGTTGAATCAGCTGAATCCAGGGTAAACCAGTTCAGGGGCAGAAAAACCACCAGCGAGAGAAAAATCAACATACCAACAATAATGAGAATATCGATGGCAAAGGCACCGAAACGCGAGGCCAGCCCCACAGTTTCGAATTCAAGCTCAATGTGGTCAGCTGTGGTTACATTCTGAATATGTTTCATTATTGCAGTGACTCTCGGCGTATCTGTAGATACTGGTTGATCAATAGATTTGTTAATTTCTCGGGGTAGGCTTCAAGTACCATAATACCCCGGGCACGCATTGATTCAAATACGTGTTTGCGGTTTGCATTAATATAGCTGGCAGCTGCCTGGTTATAGAGGCCCTTTTCTGCCTGTGGTTCTTCTTGCAGCAACCCTTCAAGTTCTCGATCGTTAAATACCACACAGAGAACCAGATGTTTGCTGGCAGCCTGAATCAGATTATTTAAAAGCCCGGTAGAACCAGCCAGATCAATAACATCAGTAAATATGATGATCAGACTGCGTTTATTGAGACCCGCTAACAGCCCGGCAATCACCTGCCAGTAATCAGACTCATAGCGGCGGGCCTGCACATCGCAGAGAGTATCAAGCACCAGGGGCAGTATTTTCTGACCACGGGTGGGCGCCATAATTGATTCAACCCTGTTAGAAAAGCAGGCCACAGAAACAGTATCACCCCTGACCTGGGCAACATAGGCCAGCAGCACTGCGGCCCGAATGGCATACTCCAGGCGGGGCACGCCTTCGACGGCCTCTTCCATAAAGCGGCCGGTATCAATCAGAATGCTGAGGCGCTGACCCTGTTCAATTTGAAAATTTTTACTGATGAGCTGGCCTCTTTTAGATGAAGCCTTCCAGTGAATGAAGCGCAGATCATCGCCCCGCAGATAGGGGCGCAGGCTTTCAAAATCACGGCCCGCAGCCCGCTTGAGGCGCAACTGCTGCTGGTCTTGCTGGTTATCAAGCATGGCCAGCAATTCGTATTGACCAATGTCTCTCAAGTCAGGATAAATTCTGGCGGTATCGTCAGGCTCAAAGCGATAGACTCTTTGAATAAGATGCCAGCGGTGTGAGGCCGCAACCTTGATATAGCCCAGCTCATGAATTCCCCTGATACGACAGACGACTCTGTACGAAACAGTTGCGGTTCTGGCCGGGCCAACGTAAAAAGCTGGCAGGGTTTCAAGTACATCAAAGGCTGGGGGCAGATTTTCATGGATCTGCAAACGCAGTGTCTGCGAGTGCTGGTGGGCAATGGTTAATGTCAACCCGTACTCGCGCCCCAGGGTAAAACGTTTGGCATAGTTGCGGCTGGCCGAGACCAACTGCTGAGCCGGCAAAGTAGCCCCTTCGAAAACCAGCAGAGCTGCCAGGGCCATAAGATACAACAGGGGAATCAGGCCCATCATAGGCACGAAAACCGGTATCACCCACAGGGGTGCACCCAGAGCCAGCAGCAGAACCAGCCTGCTCGTAGCAATAAACCTTGGTAGCGAGGGCCAGAGCATGTTATTTCAGTTTAAACCGGGGAACCTCAACCTGGGTGAGCAGTGACTTTATACTCTCATCGGTAGTGATGCCTTCAATCTGGGCCTCGGGTGAAAGTTTAATGCGGTGGCGCAGCACTGGGGCTGCCAGGTACTGCACGTGATCTGGGGTAACATAGCCCTGCCCCTGAATAAGTGCCAGAGCCTTGACTGCCCGCACCAGCATAACAGCCGAACGGGGCGAGGCCCCCACCGACAGATGATTAAATGAACGGGTAAACCGAACCAGCCGGGTTACGTAATCAATAATCACCGCATCAACCTCAATGTCATCAACCGCCTTCTTCAGGGTGGTGAGTTGTTTGACGGTCATCACCTTTTTAATGGCAGCATCGGGGTTGCTCATTGAAGCTGTGTGCATACGGGTAATCATGGCCTTCTCAGCCTCTTCTTCAGGGTAGCCCATGATTACTTTCATAATAAAACGGTCTGTCTGCGCCTCAGGCAAGGGATAAGTACCTTCATATTCAAGAGGGTTCTGGGTCGCAATTACCATGAAGTGGTCGCTCAGACTGCGTGTCTGGTCATCAACAGTTACCTGGTATTCTTGCATGGCCTCAAGCAGAGATGCCTGGGTGCGGCCCGGTGCCCGGTTTATTTCATCAGCCAGAACAATGTCTGAAAAAACCGGGCCCGCCTGAAATTTAAAACGACCTGACTGAGGCTGAAACACATTAACCCCCGTTACATCGGTGGGCATAAGGTCTGGGGTAAACTGTATACGCGAAAAATCAAGTTGCACAGCTTTCGCAAGACAGCGGGCCAGCAGGGTCTTAGCTACCCCCGGCACACCTTCAACCAGCACGTGCCCGCCTGCGATCAGGGCTGTGAGTAGATGTTCAACAACATCGTTCTGGCCCTCGATTACTTTGGCAATTTCAGTTCTCACCCGCTCAAGCAGGGTAGAAACATTAGAAAGGTTAACTTTGCTCATTTATCTTCCTCATTTTTTGATGCTTTCTCGCTCTTATACAGCAATTGATTTATTAGACCGGCAAGCTGACCAAAACGAACCAGCTCAGGTTTTGTAAGCTCGGCCCCTCTTGCAGCAAGCTCAAGGTACTCGTTGACCAGAACTTCATCAGCAACCATGAGCAACATCTCACGCAGCGAAGCCTGGCGCACATGCAGGGGCGTTCTTTTTTCTACCATGTAGACAATATTCTGATGTAGATAATGAAATGCGAAATCATCAGCCGCTGCAGTGTTTAGAAAAGCGCCCCGTGCAGTAGCCAGCATGGCCGCCGAACGCCTGGGTCGGGGTGGTGTCTTTGGCCCATCTCTTCTGGCCGGTATCAGCAACAGCAATACCAGACCAGCCGCTGCGAACTGCATGCTCATAAAGCCCCAATGAGTGGTACAGAAAAGGGCGATCAGGGCAAATAATGAACGACGCCTCTTGCCAAAGCCATGGTGAAACTCATCAAAAAGTAAATCTTTTGACCAGATGGCGGCCCGCTTAATAAGCCAGACAGCATTGGCTTCAGTGTGAATTGCTTCGTTCGAAAAGGCATAGGCATCGGCCACCACCACGAGACGCCCCCGGCCCACTTTCTTTACTGCAATATGGGTACGCCCTTTATGAATCAACAGCTTCTGCCATTGTTTATCTTTAAATTTCAGGTAATAGCCACCCAGTGAAAGCCCCGCCCTGCCCCTGATTGTGGGTTTACGCTCGGCAGATTTTTCGGGTTTGATAATTTCAATTTTGTAACGGGTTAAAAAACCCTTTTGCTTTTTTTCAACAGGGCTCTCGCCGATCTGTTCAACTGCCTTTTCATTCTCTTCTTCTATTTCTTTAAAGCGCGGCTTTTTTCTGAGCCAGTCTTTGCTGCCGGCAAAAATTACCTGGCCACCCTTTTTTAACCAGCTATGCAGGGCGTCGCCCTCGGGCTCAGTCAGGGCCACGCCCGGTTGGCCTATAAACAGAGTGGCCCGGGCGGGCATGTCATAGGTACGCCATGATTCTTTCAGCCGGCTGCTATTTAAGAACTCGCTGGCAACCAGATAGGTTGCCTTCATACCGGTTCGATCACTGAACATGGTTGAGGGCCGACGAAAAAAAGTATCACTGTCTTTCTCTATGTTGGCGCTGCCAATGAAGATCAGAATGATCAAGCAGAGCAGCAGAGAGATCAGAGCTACAAAACGGTTTCGGTTACGGGTTGTCATTCACTACCCAGTTGTTTTAAATCGCCCAGCACTTCAGCGAGGGCCCCAGAATCGGCAGCCCGGTGCGCATAAATAATATTATCATAGAGCTGGGTGCTTCTTTCAATCAGAGGGCGTTGCGGATGATCAACGGGGCACTCTGCCAGATAGTGCTGGTTGGTTTTCCATTTTAAGAACTGAATCACATTCTGGTGATCAAACCAGTGCAATACAAGCCGGTGAGCAATTGAAATGGCCTCGTGATAATTTTTATTGGCAAAAGCATCGTTAGCCAGCCTGGCAGCCTGCGACCAGGTTAATTGCCGGCCATCGGCCAGATCTATTCGAGCCTTCTGCAGGGTTGGCGCCCCACCACCAGAGCGCATTAATCTTACCTCAGAGAGAATTGTATAAATAATATGGCCGATCAGTACTACCAGCAAAACCGATAAAATACCCACGATCAGCCACTTCAAAGCCGGTGAGGCATCTAATGACGTCTGTAGATCTGTCAGAAAATCAATAAAATCATAGAACCATTCAAGCCAGAATGGCTTATCGGGCGTTGTATCTTGAAATTCAGGCCTGGCTAAAACTTCTCTGCTAACCTGCCCAATTTCTTGCGCATTAGGCGACTTCATGCACCTGAATCAGTATCAGTGCCGGGCTGCTCAGTCTGCTGCAGTGATTGAGACAGCATTTCAAGATCAAAACCTTCTTTTCTTATACGCAGATCATAGTAGAGCAGAATTACGGCTATGATGGTCAGGGGTGTCATAAAGATGCTTATAATGCCCTCGATGGCATTGGTCACTATGATATTGGTGGCGAGGTCGGCACTGATTAGACTTATGGTTGAATGCACACCGTAGGTGAGCATGCCTGCCAGCATGGCGAAAACCAGTATGACCACAAACACCCGCCACCAATTGTCTTTTACCAGAAACCAGCTGCGCCGGCGGCTCTCATCAGATTTCACCCCTTCAATCACCACCACTGGTGCAATCAGCGAATACATTACATAAACATATATTCCGGGAATTATAAACAGCAGGGTGGCAAGGCCGGCCAGCAGGCCAGCGACCAGGTAGGCAGCTAAAAGAGTACCAAAGCAGCCCATGGCTACCTGAAAGGCCTCACCGATTGAAACCTGATTACCCCGGCAATACTCGCTGATGGCATAAGTTGCGGCCGCGGTAATTATCGGGGTAACCACAATCATCAAAACAAAGGCAAGAATACCCGAGATGGCCACAGCAGCAGCTGAAAACTCGCCCCCCTCAGCAGCAAGAATTTCGACCTGCAGAAAATAACTGATAACGTAGTAAGGTGCATAGGCCAGCGAGACTAGCCCCACCAGCAGTGCAAGGTTTCGACCGTAGAGGCGAAATGTAGAATCAAGAATAGTGCCAACCGACATTGGCTCGAATTTTATCTGTGTATCCATCTTAAAGATTTTTCCCTTTTTTTTGAACCAGACTTTCAGGCCTGGTCTCTATTTTTCAAGGGGTGACGGGCATCACAGGCTCGTCAAGGCTTTAATTTGAGATTGGTCTGGGCTTTTTAAAAAGCTCAGGCTGTTTCACGCAGCTTTGCCGCAGGCTTGCTGGTGACGCCACGAAGCTGCACTTCGGCTGCCGCCATTTCACGTGCTGCAATGAGACGATATACACCAAGCAGGTGAGTCTTTTTTGCAGCAATGCTGTGGCTGGCTTCGCGGGCCACCTGCTCTTGCAGCGCCAGCAGAATCAATGAATACAGCCAGCTGAAAAAGAAAACCACATACCAGGCAAGGGTTTCTTTCTCTGCCTTTTCTTTGGTTTTGTAGAGCTCAACCAGTTCGATAAGTTTTTCAAGCTGTTCTTTTTCAAAGCTGTTGTTCTGCAGCAGATCAAGCTTGGCTGCCAACTCAGCACGCAGCGCACCACTGTCGCGCAGGCCTTCAACAAGGCCACCAATGGCTGCCACCACCTGAAGCTGTGAAGTACCCTCATAAATTGGAGTAATGCGCATGTCGCGGTAGATCTTTGACAGGTCATACTCTTCGGTATAACCAGAGCCACCAAAGATCTGCAGGGCATCATAGGCGATCTTGTTACCCAGC
>CAZHLC010000139.1:0-8251 GCA_964532545.1 uncultured Leptospiraceae bacterium
GCAGGCAAAAGCTCGAAGCGCTTTACTGAACCTTCGGTTTACTCTTGAGTTTAAAGGTAGCAAAGACCCCGAAATGATCTGAGGGAAACACTTCGCGCCCAGCGGCCGGTCGGTTAAACACAATCTTGGTTGATACAGCCTTGAACTCATCGGCCCGGTATAGAATACGATCGAGGCGTCGTGAGGGCTCACCCGGCAGCGACTTCTTATAGGCCATGGGGTTTTTTTCACGGTTCCACGTGAAGCCTACCTGGCCCTTCTGCAGCTCAAGCCAGGGGTCTCTGAAATTTCTGGGCAGGGCCGCAGTATCTGGCTGCTCGCCATCACCAAAATTAAAATCACCCACCACTAGAGCTGCATGGCCTTTTTTAATCACCTTAAACACCTTCTTCATCTGCTTTACCCGCATGGGGCCAAGCTCGAGCAGTGAATCAAGATGCACCACCGCAATCTGTAAGGGAATGTTTCCCCATTCTAATTGGGCGTATAAAAAATGACGACTGGTTTTACTGGGTAGTTTGTAGTAGCGGGCCCGCTCTATGGGGTAGCGCGATAGCAGCAGCAGCTTACCATCGGGCGTGCGGGTTTCAAGAGTAGTAAAAAAATAATCGTTCACCCAGGGCTCTCGCATGAGGGCCTTGAGAAACCAGCTTTTCACTTCTTGCAGGGCGATGAAATCGGCATTGGTCTGCCCCAGCCGCTGCAACAAAACCGGAATGCGTTCGGCCACAAAGATTCTGCGGCCGGCCACATTGAGAGTCACCAGTGAAAAATTGTCAGTAGCTTTTTTAGCAATAACCCTGCGGTTGTGTATGACGCCCACCCCCGGGGCCGTGAGCAAATTAAAAGCACCCAGGGTTACAATGAGCACCAGAAAAAGCCCACCCAGAAGCTTATAGATTTGCTGGTTTTCGTGGTTTCGGGCCATTCTCTCTATTTTCGGCAGCCTGGGGCCTTTTTTGGCCCAGACAATGTAGAAAAATCATTATATTATATCAGGGGCGAGTTGTATTCTCATGCGGCGAATTTTACTAATTAGTTTTATCTCAGTCATTTCTGCCTCGTTCTTCTACTGTAGTAATGAATTCTCAGTAAGCGAAAGCGGCAACAAAAGTGATTCAGATGTGAATTCTGAAAGCACTGCCGAATTTGTGGGCCAGGCGCCGGGCGCCAACTATGCTGGCTGTGACATCACCGGCCTTGATTTGACCACCGAACAAGACATCGATCGCGATGGCGTGATCGACAAATGCGATAACTTTGTGATTCAGCGCCCCGGTGGGTTGTCGTACATGTATGCCGATGAGAGCTATTACTTCGGTTACAAAGTCTGGGGAACTCTTAAGAACAACCCTGGCAACAGTTCAGAAGCAACTTTCGTCATCTATAACCACCAGACCCACGCCGCTGCCCCCGCCAACATGACCGTCTCGGCCAGCGTAACCGGCGACAATGCCTCAAACTTCGAAATCGTCGAAGGCGTCGACCCCATCATTGCCAAGGGCTCATCTGACTCTTTTACCATAAAGATCAAGGCCAGCGACACCAGTTTCAAATCAGCTTCTCTGCACCTGGTAATCAACTCATCGAACTACTACATGGGCCTGACTGGCAATACCCTGGTTTGCCATGGCAGCTCGGTACACTGCGAGCGCCGCTATAACCAGGTTTCGTTTGCCGCAACTCATAACTCTCATGCCAATCAAACAGATTGGGATACCTTATTCGACTTTGTGGCTATTAACCAGAGTGGCGGTCTGGTTGATCAGCTTAACGATGGCATCAGGGGAATGATGATCGACACCTATCTTGATGATGGTAAATATAAACTGTGTCATGGTACCTGCACCATCGGCCAGATGCTCTGGGTCTCTGCCAATGTACAGATCTCAAGCTGGCTGGGTAACCACCCCTCTGAAATTGTAACCTTCATTCTTGAAGACGGTCTGAACGAAACCCAGACTAAAGACGCCCTGGTGCAGGGCGGCTTGTGGAACTATATATTCAAATGGTCAGACTACTATGGTTCAAAGAATACCCCGGGGGCCACCATGAATGCCTGGCCAACCCTGGGGTGGATGATCGAAAACAACAAACGCCTCGTCGTAACCACCAGCAGAAACACCAGTAACTACGACTGGTATCTTGACGAAAAAGATTATGGCTGGCAGAACGAATATAACGATGAGAACATGCAGTGCGGCGATGGCTCATCAGGCACCAACGCCCGCGGTGTGAGCAACCAGCCCAACTACCTGTTTGTGATGAACCACTTTAAAACCTCGACCTTTTCATTCGGCGCCGGAACCTTTGGCGGTGGCGATCAGGGCTGGTCGCGCGATAATAATGCCTTCGGGCCCCTTTATGGCCATGCCAGCAACTGCTGGTTGAACCCGGCAGCTGCGGGCGACCCCACAACCAACCCGTTTAAGATTATTCCCAATCATGTGACTGTCGACTGGTATAGTCTGCCAAACAAAAATGAAATCTTGAATGTAGTCAACGCCCTGAACAATAACTGGTCACTGAGTACCCACTGCGTCAGTGAAAACAAAATGATCGACTGCGCCACAGATCTGGCCATTGACGGCACCACCGGCCCGGCTGACAGCCTGGCCTCAACCAGCGACGTGGCCTGGTTTCGTTTTCAGGCCGATGGCAGCGCCACCTACCGGGTGCGCACCTATAACGGCACCACCGGCAGCTGCGATGTTGATACCAATATTCAGCTCTATGACAAATTCGGCCGCTCGGTAGTGAAATCAAATAACAATTGTTCAACCGGCGGCGGTGGTGTACCCGACCCCTGCTCATGCCTCAGTGCTGATTTAACCCCGAACCCGGTAAACTCGTTCTACTTCATCAAGGTTACCTCACGCTCAGGTGACCCTTCTGGGGCCCTCAACCTCGATGTGACCAAACTCTAATTTTTCGCTTTTTTCAGCGCAAAAAGTCTTTACCATTGCAATAAAGGTGCGTCTAAGTCTGATTATGAATCAGGCGCTGCTGAGTCGTATAAGCCAACGGGCTGCCTTTAAAACCCTGCCCATCGGGGTCATTCTGGCCTTCTGCATGGGCTACTTAATGACCAATTTTAAGATTATGCTGTTGATGAGCCTCTATGCCCTGCCCGGCCTGATTTTGCTGGTTCTCTATACCCGGGTGTTTGCCGGGTTCTTTGGCCGGCAGATCTATGAAAAAAACCGCAACCCCCTGATTATAGGTTTTCTCTATGCGCTGACCATTCTCTTTTTCGCCATCGTCAGCTCGGCCCTGCTCTATGCCATTTTCAGAAGCGAGATGAGTTTTGTTGATTATCTGCTGGGGCCCATCTACTGGGTATTTATCGTGGGCACCATACCATGCATCGCCCTGGGTTATATCTATGCCCACTTCTTTACCCGCGAGATACCAGACCACCCCATCAAACTGAAGGTCACCACAGCCCTGATTCTGGTGGTCATCTTTGTAGGCATTTATGCTCTTGTATTCGGGGCCTATCGCATGTTTAACAAGGCCGTGCCCGAAAGGGTGCTTATACCCCGGGGCTATGAAGGTGCTGTTTTCATAATTTACGATCAGCCCAATGGCGCTGAAGAATTCAACGGTCGCAATAAAATCTACCGTATACCCACCAGCGGCATTCTTTACAGCAAGTTCAAAGAAAGCCAGGGCTTTGACCCTGAGCGCCACATCTACCTTTATGATGGGGCCAATACCATTTCATTTAAAGAGGCCCAGAAAAACCAAGAGGGTTTTGAATACAGCTATCTGCCTGGCCAATACTACAACAAAGCTGGTTGCAACTTCAAGTATCACTCACTGTATGTAGGGCCAGCAGCGAAAAAGTTCAAAGATACCTATGTGGCCGAAGACTACCTGAACAACCTGGTGAAACGAAAGAAGATTGATTGCGAGTTGATTGGTAAGATCAACCAATAATCTTCAACGCAATCTTATTCACCAGCCAGCGTGGGCTGAACCTGAGTGACTGCACCAGAATTTTGTTCACCGACCCGGGAACCATAACCCGTTTATTCTTTTTGAGTTTTTTGACGGCGTAGCGAGCCACCTTTTCAGCCGACAGCACCGGCAGAAAGGTGCCGCTGCTGAGGCCAGCCTCGTCGCTGCCGGCCCGCTCATGAAAGGGGGTGCTCACTGGCCCGGGGCAGAGGCAGCAGACCGCAATGCCCGTACCCTGCAGTTCGGTGCTGAGGGCCTCAGAAAAAGACAGCACAAAGGCCTTGCTGGCATAGTAAATCGACATCATGGGGCCTGGCTGAAAGGCCCCGGTTGAAGCCACGTTAAGAATTTTACCGCGGTTTTCAATACGCATCTGTTCAAGTACCAATTTGCTGAGCTCAACCACTGATTTTACATTGAGGTCAACCATGTTGAGCTCATCTTTTAATTCACTATTGATAAACTGGCCATGCAGGCCAAAGCCGGCATTATTCACCAGGGTGTTTATAAAGACTTTTTTCTTTTTGATGGCCAGGGCGATTTTTTTTGCAGCCTGGGGCTTTGACAGATCGACTGCCACAGTTTCAACTTCGACCCCGGTCTGCTCTTTTATGGTCGTAGCCACAGCGGCCAGTTTCTTCTGATTACGGGCCACCAGCATAACGTTATTGCCTTCACGGGCAAATTCAAGGGCCAGGGCTTCGCCAATGCCGGCCGAAGCACCGGTAACCAGAACAAATTCTCTCATGCGGTGAAAGTGCACGCTACCTCATTGCGTCAAGTAAAGGTGATTTACAGGCATGGCCCAAGGTTTTTAATGGAAGTATGGAATTTCGCAATCTTGCTGATACCGACGTCAAAGTGAGCCTCATCGGCCTGGGCACCATGACCTGGGGTGAGCAGAATACTGAAGCTGAGGCCCATGAGCAGCTTGACTACGCCCTTGATCATGGTATAAACTTTTTTGATACCGCCGAGCTCTATCCGGTGCCGCCGCGGGGTGAGACCTATACCCTGACCGAGACCTACATCGGCAACTGGATGAAAAAAAAACCACGCGAAAAAATAGTGATGGCTACCAAGGTAGCAGGCCGCGCCCCCTGGGTTTCATACATTCGCAATGGTAAGAACTGCTTCGACCGTAAAAACATTCATGAAGCCTGCGACGAGAGCCTTAAGCGCCTGCAGACCGATTACATTGATCTCTACCAGCTGCACTGGCCCGACCGTAAAACCAACTTCTTTGGCCAGCTGGGTTTCAAGGCACCCCAGAGTGACGATTCAGTGCCCATTCTCGAAACCATTCAGGCCCTTGATGAATTGATCAAGGCCGGCAAAATCAGACACTATGGTTTATCAAATGAAACAGCCTGGGGCACCATGACCTTTATACGCGAGGCCGAGAAAAACAATCTGCCCAAACCCGTAAGCGTGCAGAACCCCTACAGCCTGCTGAATCGTACCTATGAGGTTGGCGTGGCCGAAGTCAGCTACCGCGAGAAAGTGGGGCTGTTGGCCTATTCGCCCATGGGCTTTGGCATCTTAAGCGGCAAATATCGGGGTGGCAAACAACCAGAGGGTGCCCGCCTGACCCTGTTTGGCCAGCACTTTAAACGTTATACGAACGAGAAGGCCCTGGCAGCTACCGAGCAATACTGCAAAATCGCCGAAGAAGCCGGCATGACCCCGGCCCAGCTTGCTCTGGCCTTTGTGAACAGCCGACCCTTTCTCACCAGCAATATCATCGGGGCCACCTCAATGGCCCAGCTGAAAGAAAACCTTACAAGCTTACAGGTCGATGTAGACAAAGCGCTTTTAAAAAAGATTGAAGCGGTTCACAACGACATACCCAACCCCTCACCCTGATGGCCCAGCGAACAAATAAATCTGCAGATGTGCTGGTAATCGGCGCCGGGGTCGCCGGCCTGATTGCGGCCCGCAACCTCACCAACGCCGGCAAGAAGGTGCTGGTAGTTGAAGCCCGCGACCGCGTGGGCGGGCGCACCTGGTCAGGTAAGCTTGGCAAGGGCACCTTTGACTGGGGCGGCCAGTGGATCGGGCCACAGCAGCACCGCATGAACCAGCTGGTAAATGAGCTGGCTATTGAGACCTTTGCTACCTATGAGCATGGTATCAAAACCCTTGATCTCAGATCAAAGGTGTCAACCTACAAGGGTACCATACCCAAATTATCACCTCATAAGCTGATTCTGTTACAGACCGCCATCACCCGCCTCGAGATGATGGCGAAGAAAATCGACAACCCCAACCCATGGAACTCTAAAAAAGCCCAGCGCTATGACGGTCAGACCCTGGCCTCATGGCAGCGATTGAACATACCTTCGAAGCCAGTGCGCGAGTTGATGAATGTGGCCATTCGCACCATCTGCGGCGCCGAGCCCGACGAGCTTTCGCTCTTACATTTCTTATACTATATTCGTTCAAGCGGCGGGCTTATGCGCCTGGTTGAGATCACCGATGGTTTTCAACAAGACCGCATTGCCGGTGGAATGCAGCAGGTGGCCCAGAAGCTGGCCGACTCAATGAAAAAGAACATCGTGCTGCGCAGCCCTATTAAACGAATTGAGCAGCGCAAAGGTGACATTATCGCCTACAGCGACCGGGGCCGCTTTCGTGCCAGGTACGCCGTGCTGGCCCTGCCGCCAACTATTGCAGGCAAGATCGAATACGAGCCAGAGCTGCCACCTTTCAAAGTACAGTACTTTCAGCGGGTACCCATGGGCGCTACCGTGAAAGTATTTGTTACTTATGATAATGCATTCTGGCGCGATGCTGGTTTTTCAGGTGAAGCGGTCTGCACAGAAGGCCCTCTCACGGTTATCTTTGATAACAGCAGCCATGATGGTAAGCAGCCCTGCCTGCTGGCCTTCATAGTGGGCCGAGATGCCCGCAGCTGGCACAGGCAAGATGCCACCACGAGAAAACAGAGTGTGATTAATTCAATGGTTCGCTATTTCGGCCAGCAGGCGGCCCACTATACCCACTATAAAGAAGTAGACTGGTCGCTTGAAAAATACACCGGCGGCTGCCCTATTGGCACATTTACGCCGGGTACCTTAACCATGTTCAGCGACGGCCTGCGTCAGCCCATTGGCCGCCTGCACTGGGCCGGTACTGAAACCGCCCGCGAAGCCACCGGCTTTATTGAAGGGGCCGTTGAATCGGGCGAGCGGGCCGCGGCTGAGATACTCAACCGACTGTAAATATCCCCCCCACTATAAATAGCTTATTGCGTCAGCGCTCATACCCGATATTCAAGGGTATGAATGATATTGTCTGCAATGAAGAAATCTATAAGCGGGTTATTCTTGATATGGTGCCCCGCGCCCGCGACTTTCTGTGGATAGGTACGGCAGACATTAAAGATATGCATATTGAAAAGGGTCGGCGCTACTACCCCTTTCTCTACCAGCTTGACCAGCTGGTGCAGAAGGGTGTTGAGGTGCGCCTGGTGCATGCCAAAGAGCCAGGCCCACGCTTTCGCGAAGACTTTGACAGCTTTCCCCGTTTGATTGAGTCAGATCTGTTCAAACGGGTGCTCTGCCCGCGCGTACATTTTAAAGTAATCATAGTTGATGGCAAGTACGCCTACAGTGGCTCTGCCAACCTTACCGGTGCTGGCCTCGGGGCTAAGAACCCCCGCCGGCGCAACTTTGAAATTGGTTTTGTTACCGAAGAGCCCCGCCATATCAGACCTCTTGAAGATATGTTCGAAAAAGTATTTCGCGGTGGTTTCTGCGCCTCATGCGAACGCCGCATGGTCTGCCCCGACCCTATTGTCTGAGCCGGCGATAGCCTGCGAGCTATCAGCCCGCTAGAAACTATCAATAGCAGCATTGACAGTGTCGAAAACTTCAAAGTTTTCAAGCATGCCCACTGCGGTAAAAATACGGGTAACGGCATGGTTGAGAGCCGCCAGTTTCAATTTGTGTTTACGGTCTTCAAGAGCCCGCTGCAGAGTCACCAACAGCCCCATACCGCTTGATGACAGGTATTCAACACCAGAGAAATCGAGAATGAAGTGCATCCCCTGGTTCTTCTGCACCAGGTCGTTGATCTCATCAGAGATACCCTTATTGGTATGAATATCAAGGCGCCCCTTGAGCTCAACAATCAGTAGATCTTGTATAACCCGTGTCTTCATGGCCAGCTACTGTTTATAACGGAACCTGTGGCTGTCTTTTCAAATATTTTAATGAATAAGCAGCTTCATCAGCGACTTTTTATTACCATAGGGCATATAATGGGGGCCCACATCAAACGAGCC
>CAZHLC010000140.1:0-8232 GCA_964532545.1 uncultured Leptospiraceae bacterium
TGCTATTTCAAGCTGGTCTAGAGAAAAATATTTTTCATGGGCTACAAAGCAGAGATGAGAGTCATCGGTGAAATAAATGATGGGGTGGCCCGATTCATAGTGCGCTTTACCATATTCCATAAAAATATCGCGTTCATCTTCAAGAAAAAAGTTTCCTAGAAATTCAAGCTGGGTGAGTTCAATCAGCTCTTGCATGAACTCTTCGTTGACTTCATTTGAAAACACCGTATATTCATTGCGCGTATCAAGGCCCATGAGCTCCCAGATTCCGACGATGGGGTCTTTGCGGTCAGAGCGCTGGCGCATTTTGCCATAATAACCCCGGGGTTTTTCAATTCGCTCACCACCTTTGGTAAAGGTTATATTGGCCAGACCAAGATCTGAAAAATTCGGAATTTTCAGGCCGCCTACGCGGTCAGCCAGATGCCCTAGAGTGTTAGCACCCCGATCGTCAAACAGGGCCGCATCGGGAGTTTGCCCGACGCCGAGGCCTGAAACAATCAATACGACTACCTTGCCAACAGGTTCAACCTGCATGATAACATGTTATGACTTTGAAGCGGTTTTGACCAGTTATTAATAGCGCCAGAGGCGCTATATTAAGTTGCTTTTTGGCAACTATTAATAGCGCCAGGGCGCCATCTTTAATGTTTCCTTAGCCGATTATTAGGCTGCCCTGTGAGACTATGCAAGCGGGCAGGGCATTTGATATTGCTTCTGATCAAATGCCCTGGCTAATCAATATTTGCGATACACGCCTACCAGCTTGCCAACAATCAAAGCATTGTCTTTGGCTTCAAGAGGTATGGGTTTGTACTTTTTATTTTCGGGCATGAGTTCAACCTTACCCCTGGTTTTTTGAAAGGTTTTAAGAGTAGCGTCGCCGTCAATCATGGCGGCCACGATATCGCCATTTTTTACCTCTGCATTTGAGTCTTCAACCTGCTTCAGAACTGCGATGTCGCCATCGAAAATGCCCGCCTCTTCCATACTGTCGCCTTTGACCCTTAATGCAAACATGTTGCCCGTTTTGGGCAGAAATGAACGGGGAAAGGCCAGCCTTGATTCAATATTTTCTTGCGCAAGAATAGGGGCGCCGGCTGCAATTGAACCAACCAGGGGTACCTCGGTGGCGGCTTCAGATGCTGTGCCTGCAGGCTCAAAATCTTTTTCTTCGCTGGTCTTAATAACCTCCATACCTCGGGCAGAGCCGGGAAACAGTCTCAGATAGCCTTTTTTGGCAATGGCTCTTAGATGATCATGGGCGGCCTTGGCAGAAACCCCGAAGTAAACTGCAATTTGTCTAACAGTGGGGGGAAAACCAATAGTTTGAATATGTTCAGTTACAAATTCGAGTACCTTCTTTTGTTTTTCGGTGAGGCTATACTTGCCTAACTCTTCGTTTACGCGTTTGCTTTTTTCTCGATGATTGCCCAGGTCGCCCTCGCCAGGTCGATAGGGATAAGTGCCTTCTTGCATTTTGAGCACGTTTTTATAGCGCCCTTGTTTTTTTTCAGTCATATAACCGCCTTTGCTATATTGATCGTCATATTACCACTGGTAAAGTAACTATTTTTCAGTTTGCTTAACATTTATTAAGCACTCATTGGTAATGTTATCTCCTTTTGTAAAGTAAAAAAGTGTTTAAGCGATAAAAAGTGCGTTATGTCGCATTGTGGCCAGCCTAGAGGGCAAAAATATTTGACAGGCTGTTCTAACGTCGTTATATTGGCATCAAGTTAGCACTCGACACTCGAGAGTGCTAACACTTGTAGAGAAAAGACGCTATGGAAGGCTTTACTAACAGGCAAGTTGAAATTATGCGAGCCATTGTCAGCGAATTTGTGCTGTCAGGGCAGCCTGTGGGGTCGCAGATTCTGGTTGAGAAATGCGGTTTAGATATCTCGTCAGCCACTGTTCGCAAAGAAATGTCTGTCTTAGAGCAGATGGGTTATTTAATCAGCCCCCATACTTCGGCGGGGCGGGTTCCCACCGATATGGCGTTTCAGTTCTACGTAAACGACTTACTCTCTTTATATGAGATAACTCTTACAGAAAAAAGCAAACTAGAAAAATTCTACCAGCAGGCTAAGATGCAGCTAGACCAGTTGCTGCAGGCTACCGCCCATATGCTGGCCATGACCAGCGATTATGCCGGGGTCGTGCTTTCACCTCTTTCTACCGGCAGCATAATCAAGCGGGTCGAGCTGGTTTCTGTTTTAGATAATCTGGTACTATTGATCATGGTAAGTGGCTCGGGCTCTGTATACCAGAAAAAAGTGCAGATACCCCGCAGTGTATCACAAGAAGAGCTATATAAAATAAGCCGTTATCTTAACCAGCGTCTTAAGGGGTATGAGCTGGCCGACCTGCAAGATCGTGGTCTTGAGCTTCTCTCTGAAGAGGCCTCAGAATTACAGAATCTGGCCGAGATCGCAGTCACTATCGCCCAGAGTCTGGTGTATAATCCCCCCGATCAAGAAGTGTTTATTGATGGCGAAAGCAACCTTTATCGCCAGCTGATGCAGAGTCTGCCCGAGCAGGCCGACGAAGTTATTCATTATCTTGAGAACCGGGTCAACATCAACCAGTTATTGAATCGATTGAAGTCTGGTTCTGATATCAGGGTGCAGTTTGGCCTTGATATCGATGGCAAACATATCGAAGGCATTTCTGTTGTGGCCAAGGGGTATTCAATTGGCGGGCGCAACATGGGTGCCCTGGGTGTAATTGGTCTGAATCGTATGCCCTATGATAAGCTCATACCCACCATCGATTACAGTTCACAGGTTTTATCTGAAGTACTGAGTGAGCGTGGCCAGGCCGACTTTAATGATGAAATAGATTTAAGTAAGGGCAAATACATTCTGCCCGAAACTGAGGAATAAAAAACATGGCAAAAAACAAAGAACAGAACGTTGTTGAAGAAGAAAAGCTAGAAGAGCAGGTTGAAGATTCACAAACCGAGACCGATGCTGACGAAAAGCAGGGCGATGATGCTGAAGATCTGACCATTCTTAAAGAAGAAGTTGGTGAGCTCAAAGAGGCCCTGCAGCGTGAGCGTGCCGAATTTGCTAATTTTCGTAAACGTACCATTCAAGAGAAGTCTGACATTCAGAGCTATGTAACCGGGCAGATATTAGGCGATTTGCTACCGGCCTTTGATTCATTTGACCAGCTTTTTGCCACCCGCGAGGCCGAGGGTGAGCAAAGCGATGCCAACAAATTTCTTGAAGGTGTTGAATTGATTAAAAAGCAGCTTTTTGAAGTATTAAATAAAAATGGGGTCGAGGGTTTCGACCCCGCCGGTGAGAGTTATGATGCCAACACGATGGAGGCTTTAAGCTCAACCGAATCAGAAGATGTTACTGAAGCAACAGTAGCACAAGTATACCAGAAAGGATATTCAATCGCAGGCCGGGTGATCAGGGCAGCCAGAGTTGCTGTTCTTACCCCTGCTAAAAAAGAGGCAGAAGCACCCGCCGCTGAAAGCAATGAGCCTGCAGAACAACAAGAAGGAGAACAATAATGGCGAAAGAAAAAATTATTGGTATCGATTTAGGTACAACCAACTCGTGTGTCGCCGTAATGGAAGGTGGAGAATCTGTCGTTATCAATAACGCAGAAGGTGCCCGCACCACACCATCTATTGTAGCATTTACAGATAAAGGTGAAACTCTGGTAGGCCAGGTTGCCAAGAACCAGATGATCACAAACCCCGAAAACACCATTCGCTCGGCGAAAAGGTTTATCGGTAACCGTTTCGATGAGGTAAAAGGTGAAATTGATATGGTGCCCTACAATGTTAAGTCTGGGCCCAATGCATCGGTACTTTTCGAAACCCGCGAAAAAGATCTGCGCCCCGAAGAAATCTCGGCGCGCGTTCTGCAGAAAATCAAGCAGACCGCTGAAGATTATCTGGGCCATTCGGTAGAAAAGGCAGTAATTACTGTACCTGCCTATTTTAACGATGAGCAACGCCAGGCTACTAAAGATGCAGGCAAAATTGCCGGCCTTGATGTAGTTCGAATTATCAATGAGCCAACGGCTGCGGCCCTGGCCTATGGCATCGACAAGAAAAAAGACAACGAGATTATCGCTGTTTTTGACCTTGGCGGCGGAACCTTCGATATCTCGGTACTCGAATTATCTGATAACGTATTCGAAGTGAAGTCAACCAGCGGCGATACTCACCTGGGTGGTGACGATTTCGACCAGGCCGTGATTACCTGGCTGGCCGATGAGTTTAAAAAAGAATCGGGTATTGATATCAGCAAAGATAAGATGGCCCTGCAGCGTTTAAAAGAAGCCGCTGAAAAAGCCAAGATTGAGCTTTCGGGCAAAGAAACGGCAGATATTAATATTCCGTTTATTACGGCTGACCAGTCGGGCCCGCGTCACTTGAACCTGACTCTGACCCGTGCCAAGTTTAACCAGCTGACGCAAGAGCTGGTAAACCGCATTGTTGAGCCCTGCAAAAAGGCCATCAGCGATGCAGGCGTAAGCCCTTCAGAAATACACGAAGTAATTCTGGTAGGTGGTTCGACCCGTATACCTGCGGTTCAAGATAAGGTGAAAGAAATCTTTGGCAAAGAGGCTTCTAAGAGTGTTAACCCTGATGAGGCTGTAGCCATGGGTGCTGCCATTCAGGGTGGTGTACTGGCCGGTGAAGTAAGCGATGTGCTGCTGCTTGATGTTACTCCGCTGTCTCTGGGTATTGAAACCCTGGGTGGCGTAATGACCAAGATCATTCAGCGCAACACTACTATCCCTACCAAAAAGTCTGAAGTCTTTTCAACGGCCGCTGATAATCAGACGACAGTTGAGATTCATGTCTTACAAGGTGAGCGCGAGATGGCTAAAGACAGCCGAACCCTCGGCCGCTTTCACCTGGCTGATATTCCACCAGCGCCCAGAGGCATGCCGCAGATTGAGGTAACCTTTGACATCGATGCCAACGGCATCGTGCATGTTTCTGCCAAAGATACCAAGACCGGTAAAGAGCAGAAGATTCGCATTGAAGCTTCAAGCGGTATCAGCGACGATGAAATTGATAAAATGGTAAAAGATGCTGAGACTCATGCAGCTGAAGATGCCCAGGCAAAAGAAGCTGCCACGGCTTACAATGAATTAGATAATATTATCTACAGCGTTGAGAAAGCCCTGAGCGAAGCCAAAGACCTTGATGCAGCTGTTAAATCTGAAATCGAAGGTGGTATTGCAGAAGCCAAGACGGCTCTGGCTACAAAAGATGTGACCCAGATTAACAATGCCAAACAGAAACTTACAGAGCTTTTAAACAAACATCAGCAGGCATTGTATGCTCAGGCTCAGGCCGGGCAAGAGGGTGGTGCCGACGAGGGGCAAACGGCCAACGCCGGTGCTGAGAATGAGAGCAATGAAAAGGTTGTAGACGCCGAGTTTGAAGAACTCGATGATGACAAGAAGTAAGTTCTGTGTCAAACAAGCGCGATTACTACGAAGTTCTGGGTGTTGGGCGCTCAGCAAGCATAGACGAAATTAAAAAAGCCTATCGCAAGCTGGCCCTTAAATATCACCCAGACCGCAATGCCGGTGATGCTGAGGCTGAAGGCAAGTTCAAAGAAGCTACCGAAGCCTACGAGGTATTGCGCGACGAAGAAAAGCGCCAACTCTATGATCAGTTCGGCCATGCCGGGGTCTCAGGTGCTGGGGCCGGTGGCCGGGCTGCCTATCAAGATTTTTCTGACATCTTCGGCGGCAGCAGCTTCGAAGATATATTCGAAAACCTTTTCTCGGGTATGGGTGGCTTTGGCTTCGGCGGTGGTCGTGGTGGTCGCAGCGGTATCAGAAGAGGTGCCGACCTAAGATATAATCTTGAAATTTCGCTTGAAGACGTTGCCATTGGCAAAGAAGTTAAAATTCAGATACCGAGAGATGAAACATGTGGCGATTGCAGTGGCACCGGCTCTGCAGATGGCAAGCTCGATATTTGCTCAGTCTGTGGCGGCAGCGGCCAGATCAGACGTTCATCTGGTTTCTTTTCTATCGCTTCAACCTGCAGCAATTGTGGTGGCACTGGTCAAATTATTACCAACCCCTGCCGCAGCTGTGATGGTTCAGGCCTGCAGACGAAAAAACGTACTTTAAGCATTCGTATACCCCCTGGCATTGAGTCGGGCACCCGTCTTAAGGTGGCCGGTGAGGGTGAAGCTGGCCCCAAGGGTGGCCCCTCAGGTGACCTATTTGTGGTCGTTCAGGTGAAAAGACACTCCGATTTTGACAGAGAAGGGGCTGACATTCTGACCGGCGTTGATATCCCGGTTACTACGGTTATTCTGGGTGGTGAAATTATGGTTCCCACCCTTACAGGTAGCACTGTGAAACTGAAAATACCCAGCGGTACCCAGCCAGGCACAATGTTTCGTATGCGGGGCAAGGGTGTGCCTTACATGGGTAATCCCAATAGACATGGAGACCTTATGGTCGAAGCAAACGTTACTATACCCAAATCATTAAGTTCAAAGGCCAAGCAGATGGTCAAAGATCTCGAAGCCGAGCTGGGCCAGAGCTCTGGTATTTTTGGCCGTTTTCGCTGATTTTAAACTGCTATGAGCAGACCACCTAAGCTGCGTATTGGGGTTATTGGCGTTGGCCATATGGGCCAGTACCACCTCAATGTTCTCTCTACCATGTTAACCACTCACAAACTGGTGGGTGTGTATGATGTGAACCATGAGCATGCCAATGAGAAAGTGGCCAACTACGAAACCCGGGCCTTTGCCAATTTAGATTCACTGCTTGAGCGCTGTGAAGCGGTGACCATTGCTGTGCCAACCCATCTGCACTATGAGATTGCCAAAAAAGCACTGAATCATGACTGCCATGTACTGTTAGAAAAGCCTATCACTGAAACTGTTGAGCAGGCCGAAGAGCTGGCCGAGCTGGCCAAAGAAAAAGGTAAAATTCTACAGGTGGGCCACGTTGAGCGTTTTAACGGCGCAGTGATGGAACTTCACAAGATCGTTACCGAACCACTGATGATTGAAACCCGACGCTCTTCACCCTTTACCCCGAGAATACAAGACGTCGGGGTTGTACTTGATATTCTTATTCATGACCTTGATATTGTGATCAACCTGGTTGATTCAAAGATAACCGATTACTTTGCCACAGGCCGTGCGGTGTTAAGTAAACACGAAGACATAGCCATTATCAATCTTAAATTTGAAAACGGTTGTGTAGCCAGTCTGGTGGGTTCACGGGTGAGTCAGAATAAAGAGAGAACTCTTGAGATAACCCAAGATAAGAGCTACATCTTCTTAAATTATGCCAATCAAGATATTGAGATTCACCGCCAGGCTTCAACCGCCTATTTGATGACCAAAGAAGAAATCAAATATTCACAAGAGTCTTTTGTTGAAAAGCTTTATGTGCACAAAGATAACCCACTTAAAAGCGAACACAAACACTTCTATGACTGTATTGTACACGGTGTGGCCCCCCTTGTGCCCAACGAAAAAGATATCGAAACCCTCAAGATTGCCCTTGATAGCATGCGTCAGATTGGCGAAGTCATTCAAAAAGATAACGACGGCAAAAACGATATCGTAGCTAAAACCGGCTCATAACAATGTCACGTATTATTGAAATTTCGGTACCCGATGTGGGCGATGCCGACCAGATTGAACTGGTCGAATGGCATAAGCAGGCCGGTGATAATTTTGAGCAGGGTGATGAACTCTGCGATCTGGTGACCGACAAGGCGGCCTTTTCTCTTGAAGCCCCCCAGAAGGGCCGGCTGGTCGAAATTCTTATTGGCAACAAACAGTCTGTTAAAGTAGGCCAGAAAGTGGCCCGCGTTGAAATTGGCGAATAGCCATGAGCGACACTTTTGGTTCTCTTAAAAGCAACGAATCATTCGGGGCCATTGCCCAGCTTCTTGTCTCTAAACGGCAAGAACAGCGTCTTGAAGGCCTGCAGCGCTGCCTTGAAATCGAAAAAATTTCAGACCATCTGCTGGCCCTGGTCATCAGTCTATGGCTCTGCGATGAGAGCGAAGAAGTACATGAAGCCGTTGAAAAGGCAATTCACCATCACAGTGAATATGGTCTGTGGGCCTTTATCAAGTCAGTAGTGCCGGCTGAGCATAAAAGCAATCTGGCGTTATCAACTGCAGTCAAGGCTATCGCTGAACACCCCGCCATAAATGAGAAGCAGCTCACCGAAGCAGTGTATCAAATCAGCGGCCGG
>CAZHLC010000141.1:0-8231 GCA_964532545.1 uncultured Leptospiraceae bacterium
TCGACAACGCCAGGGACGAGCACCTTGTCGTCTGGTATGTCGCCCTTGCGGTCGATATCGAAATCTAAGTCACCAATGGGGGTGTCGACAGTCACTTTACCGGTGAAATGATATTGAATTTTTTTCTTGTTTAATACGCCGGCAACACCCGATTTAAGACCCTTATAGCGCACCACCAGGGGTAGAATGACGTAGTTCTTTTTCTTGCCATCGATATCTAATCGATCTGTTTTCTCACCCTTAACCAGGTTTTCACCCTCAATATCAAGGTTGTATGACAGTTTGTTAAAGGCGATACCAATTGAGTTTGGATTATCAATTGAGATATCAAGCTGCAGAGTAACCCCGGCAAAATCTATATCTTTTATGTGCACTTTTTCAATGGCTACCCGGGGGGGCGTAAAAGCTTTGCGAAACAGCGATTTACACTGCAGCGTAAACAAAGAGATAAAAACAAGTATGAGTAGTAGTTGTCTCTGGGCCATGGTAGGTTTTTGCGGCTCTGCTGACCCAGGCAATCAGAATTTCTCTGGTCGACAAGCTGAATAGCTTTGTAGAATAAAGTTATGCCCCTATTGCTTACCGCCAAAGCCAGCCCCACTGAAGTGGTCGCAGTGCTGGTAATCATTGTTATTCTTTTTGCGATTTTTATTCTGCCCTGGGTGTTTTTTCTGCTGACCATGCAGCGGGCCTTTAATAACGTAAGCCCTGAGCACCAGATGAACAGCCCGGGTATGGTATGGCTTTGCCTTATACCCCTGGTGGGGCATATCTATCTATTTATCATGGTGGGTAACCTGGCAACATCACTGAAGCGTGAATATGAAATGCGGGGCTGGCACCAGCCTAATGAAGATTATGGCAATACCATGGGTATTGTCATGGCCAGTCTGCATCTTGCTAATCTTTTCTTTTTATGGATAATTTCTGCCCTGCCAGGCCTGGTTCTTTTTATCATCTACTGGGTGCGCATTTCAAAACTGTCAAAAGCTCTTGAGTCAGACGAGCCGGCCCCGGCTTTTGTTAACAAACCGCCCGTTTAAAAAATTGCTTTTCGCTGCGATAATATAGCCTGCTTTAACCCCATGGCCAACAAGTCGTTCGATGCAATCATTGATGAAATTAAAAAATCACCCCGTAAAAAAGTAAAAGTCGCAATTACAGATATTGATGGCATATTAAGGGGAAAGTACATTCATGTTGATAAGTTTCTTTCAGCGGTCAAAAGCGGCTTTGGTTTCTGCAATGTTGTTTTCGGCTGGGATGCTGCTGACGTCTGCTATGATAATGTAAAGTATACTGGCTGGCACAGCGGTTACCCAGATGCCAATGCCAACCTCGATCTGAATACCTATCGTAAAATGCCATGGAACGACAACGTTCCGTTTTTGCTGGGTGACTTTACTGATGACAAGGGTACGGCCCTTTCTGCCTGCCCGCGTTCACTGTTAAAAAGAATTCTCGGCCGGGCAGAGCAGGCAGGCTACAACGTCATGGCTGGCCTTGAGTTTGAGTTCTTTAACTTCAAAGAAACCGCAGAAACACTTGATGAGAAACAATATTCTGGCATGCAGCCCCTGACCCCAGGCATGTTCGGGTATTCGGTGCTGCGGGCCGGGCAATCGCAAGATTACTTCAATGCAATTTTCGACCAACTCTTATCGTTCGACGTACCCCTTGAAGGTATTCATACCGAAACCGGCCCGGGGGTTTATGAAGCTGCCATTCAGGTTTCAGATGCCCTTGAAGCAGCAGATCGCAGCATACTGTTTAAAGCAGGTGTAAAACGAATTGCCCATGATTTCGGCATCATGCCAACCTTTATGGCCAAATGGCATAAAGACCTGCCTGGTTCGAGTGGCCACATTCACCAGAGTCTGTGGTCAAAAGACGGCAAACAGAATGTATTCTATGATGAGAAAGATGAGTTCAAAATGAGTGATACATTCAAGAGCTTCATCGCCGGCCAGATTCTGTTAATGCCAGAGTTTCTCTGTTTCTATGCCCCCACCATTAACAGCTACAAGCGCCTGGTTGAAGGCCTGTGGGCGCCCACCAGAGTAACCTGGGGCGTTGATAACCGTACTGCCTCGCTGCGGGTAATACCCGGCAGTGAGAAGTCAACCCGTCTCGAAACCAGGGTGAGCGGGGCTGACATCAACCCATATCTGGCCCTGGCCGCTTCTATTGCCAGTGGCCTCTATGGCATCGAAAACAAACTTGAATTAAAAGATGCCCGTATTGTGGGCAATGCCTATGAGGCCCGCAAGGCCACCCGCCTGCCGGCCAATCTCTATGAGGCCGCAAAAAAGCTGCAGAAATCAAAGGTTGCAGCAGAAATGTTCGGGGCAGAGTTTGTAGAGCACTTTGCAGAAAGCCGCTTCTGGGAATGGCGGCAGTACGAACAGAGTGTAACCAACTGGGAAATTCAGCGCTACTTTGAGATTATCTGATGATTACCTTTTCATTTCCTACCACTATTCATTATGGCGATGGCAGCCTGCAGAAGCTGCCTGAGATTGCCTCAAGATATAAACGACTGCTGCTGGTTTCAGACCGTGAGCTGGCCAAACTCGATGTCTACAAACAGGTTCTAGCTGCCGCAGCGCAATCGAGTGCAGAAATTGCCAGCTTCACAGAAATCTGGGGCAACCCGGTAAAGTCTCAGGCCGAGGCCGGCGCCAGGGCGTACAAAGAGCATGGGGCAGAGGCGATTATTGCTCTCGGTGGGGGGGCAGCCCTTGATACCGCCAAGGCCATCGCTGTGCTGGCCACACACCCAGGTGACCTTTTCGAATATGAAGATGTGCCAGGTGCAAAACCGGTGACAGACCGCGTACCAGATATGATTGCCATACCTTCAACGGCCGGTACCGGCAGTGAAGTAGGGCGCAGTGCCGTCATTGCTGATGATGAAACTCATATCAAAAAAATTATCTTTGCGCCGTCTTTGATGCCCAGAGAGGTTTTGATTGACCCTCAGCTTACATTAAACCTGCCAGCCCATATTACAGCGGCCACCGGGGTCGATGCACTGACTCACCTTATCGAAGCTTATCTGGCTAAAGGTTATCACCCCCAGTGTGACGGCATAGCCCTGTCAGGCTTGAAGCTGGGTTTTGCGAATTTACAGAAATGTTATGAATTTGCCAATAACAAAACAGGGGCTACGCCTGAACACATCGAAGCCCGCGGCGAGATGATGAATGCTGCCATGATGGGCGCGGTAGCTTTTCAGAAAGGTCTCGGGGCTAATCACTCATGTGCCCATGCGCTCTCGACGGTTACTGACATGCACCATGGTCTGGCTAATGCGGTTATGTTGAACGCAATGATGCGCTTTAACCAGAAAATTGTTCCCCAGAAATTTGCAGATTTTGAAGCAATTCTTGGCCTGCAGGTAAAGGGCGGTGAAAACTTTCTGGCTTATCTTAAAGATGTTCTACTAGAGCTGAAAATACCGGCATCGTTAAAAGACGCCGGGGTAAAAGAAGAGCAGCTGGGTGCACTGGTTGATGTGGCCGAGAAAGATATCTGTCACAGCCTGAACCCCGGGCCTGTCAGTCGCGCTGACTTTACAAAAATTTTTGAAGAAGCATATGAGTAAACTTTTAAAGATAGGGCTGTCTGCCTGCTTTTTTCACCATGACGAAACCAGGCCCATCTACAAGGGCAAGAGGCTGATGTACATTGAAGAATCAATGGCACACTATGTCTCAGCAGAAGGGGCTCTGCCTCTGATGATACCCACCGAATACCGTTTGTCTGTCGACGAGATGGTCGATGAAATTGATGGTTTGTTACTGCAGGGTGGTTCTGATGTATCGCCCAAGAGCTATGATGAAGAACCGATCAAACCCGAATGGGGTGGCGATTGGCACCGCGACCAGTATGAGATTAGACTGATCAATGAATGTATTAAGCAGAAAAAGCCGGTGCTGGGTATCTGCCGTGGTTTACAGATTTTAAATGTAGCACTCGGCGGCACACTCTATCAAGATATCAATCATCAGGTTGAAAACACCATTGTTCACCGCGACTGGCATCAATATGACAGATTACACCATGATGTTAACTTCAGTGAAGGCAGTCTGCTTGAAGAACTTTATCAAATATCATCGGGTACCATTATCAGCATTCACCACCAGGCCATTAAAGATCTGGGCAAGGGGCTGGTGGTTGAGGCCACCTCAAGCGAAGATCAGATTATTGAAGCCATCAGGCACGTAGATGAAGAAAACTTTATCTACGCGGTACAGTGGCACCCCGAGTTTCAGCAAGAAGAGGATTATCATCTGATCAGTAATATCCCCCTGATGAGGCACTTTCTTGACAAGGCACGTGCACGCAAGTTGGCCCGCGCATGAGCGAACTTTTAATAAAAAACCCGGCAACCGGTGAACAGCTTGATAAGATTGCCCGTACAACAAATCTCGAAGAAGTCTATGACAAGGCCCGTCGGGCACGTCTTAAATGGCAGAACCAGCCATTAAAATACCGTATTAAGGTCTTACAGGCTTTTAAAGAAAAGCTATTGAAGAGGGCCGACAAACTGGCCCGTGAGCAGACCCTTGAAACCGGTAAACCTATCAGCCAGAGCCGTGGTGAAATCAATGCAGTGACCAGACGTATTGATTATTTCTGTGGTAAGGTGACTGATGTAATCAAAAAAGAAAAGGTTTATGAAGAACCAACGCTGCTTGAGTTAATCAGCTATGAGCCCCTGGGTGTGATTGCAAACATCTCAGCGTGGAATTATCCGTGGTTTGTCGGCCTCAATGTTATTGTGCCAGCTCTGCTTACAGGCAATGCAGTTCTCTATAAACCCTCAGAGTTTGCGGTATTAACCGGCCTGAATATCTGCCGTCTTCTCGAAGAAGCCGGTCTACCCGAAAACCTGCTCAGCTGTGTGGTAGGTGAAGGTGATGTTGGCGCCCAGCTGGTTGATCTGCCCATCGACGGGCTCTTCTTTACTGGTTCATATAATACAGGTAAAAAAATTGCAGAAACCATTGCACCAAGATTCATTAAATCTGCTTTCGAACTCGGGGGCAAAGACCCGGTTTATGTGGCTGATGATGTGCATGTTGACACCGCGGTGGAGGGTACTGCCGATGGCGCCTTCTATAACCTGGGCCAGAGTTGCTGTGCTATTGAGCGCATCTATGTACATGAGAAGATAGCCGATGAGTTCATTGAAAAGTTCACGGCCCAGGTGAAGCAGTTCAAGGTGGGTGACCCTCTTGATGAGCAGACATATCTGGGGCCCCTCACCCGAGAGGCCCATGCCCGCTACCTTGATGAGCAGGTCGGCGATGCTCAGAACAAAAATGCCCGGCCCATGATCGCCACGGGTGCACTGCCTGCACAGGGGGCTTACTATGCACCTCAGGTATTTACTGACGTGAATCACGATATGCTGTTGATGAAAGAAGAGACCTTTGGCCCCCTTATCGGAATTCAAGTTGTCAAATCAGACGAAGAAGCTATCAATTTAATGAAAGATACCCAGTATGGCCTGACGGCGGGTGTATATACCAACTTTGGTGAACGGGCCAACCAGATTCTAAGCGAAATGAACTCAGGTACTGTATACTGGAACTGCTGCGACCGGGTAAGCCCATACCTGCCATGGAGCGGCCGGGGCCATTCAGGCCTGGGCAGTACCCTGTCTCATCTGGGAATATTAGCCTTTGTTAAACCCAAGGCATGGCATCTAAAGAAGCCCGAGGGCTAACTTAGCTTCATCAGACATCAGATCTTGCGAAAACGGAGGATCCCAAACCAGCTCAAAGTTGACCTCTTTAACGCCTTCGACTTCACCGACCTTTTCTTTAACCTCGGCCGGCAGCGATTCAACAGCCGGGCAGTTTGGTGAAGTAAGGGTCATATCAATGTCGACCTTGCCATCATCGGCCACTTCGAGTTTGTAAACCAGACCCAGGTCGTAGATGTTTACAGGAATCTCTGGGTCATAACAGGTTTTCAGATTCTTAATGATTTGTTCTTTCAGTGGAAGATTTTCACCCATAATACTACTCTGTGGTTGCTGATCCTTCTTTTTTAAGCGCATTGCGCAGGGCATGCCATGCCAGGGTCGCACATTTGATGCGGGTAGGGTAGGCACAAACACCCTGCAGCAGAGAAACTTTTTTCAGCTTGGCCGAGATTTTTACTGGCTTATCGAACTTATTGTCATCAGTTACCATGGCGAAGAAATCATCGAGCATTTCGTTGACTTCTGCCAGATCTTTGCCTTTTACGCTTTCGGTCATCAACGATGCCGAAGACTTTGAAATTGCGCAGCCCGCACCTTCAAAACTGATGTCTTCAAGTTTATCATCTTTTACATTTGCATATACCGTATAATGATCACCACAAAGGGGGTTGTACCCCTCGGCAGAATGGGTTGCATTCTCAATCTTATGAAAGTTACGGGGCTTTTTATTGTGGTCAAGAATGACCTGTTGATACAGCTCTCTTAATTCATCAGACATGGTCAGTGGTTCTCAATGAGTTCAATGATGTAATTAAACACATCTTTGTTTGGAACTTTCTCAATAAGTGCGATCGCAAATGATTTAACCAGAAGGCGACGGGCTGTTTCTTCTGCCAGACCTCTAGAGCGCAGATAGAAATAGGCATCTGGGTCAAGGCGGCCTATGGTGGCCCCGTGAGCACACTTTACATCATCAGCATAGATTTCTAATTGCGGGCGGCTGAAAATGTTCGCATCATCAGAGAGTAGCAGGGTTTTATTCAGCTGACCAGCATCGGTTTTCTGGGCATCTTTTGCCACGAAGACCTTGCCAGTAAACACAGCCTGGGCATGGTCATCTAGAATATGATGGTAAATTTCGTCGCTGCTGCAGTGTGGTATGCCATGATTGATAAAACTCTGGTTATCACAGTGCTGTGTACCAGAGAGTTTAGTAACACCATAGAGATTGGCCTCAGAATTTTCGTCTGCCAGTTCGGTAAAGATGTTGTTGCGGCTCAGCGCAGCCCCGAGATTGATATTGTGCTGCTGCAACAGAGCGCCTTTGGCAACCTTTGAATACAACTGGTGAATATGCTGGGCCCTGCTGCTTTCATTCTGCAGATGAACCCAGTCTACTTTCGCGCCTGTTTCAAGCTCAAGCTCAATCAACGAGTTGTTCAAATAAGAACCGCTACCCAGATAATGTTCGACCACCAGTAGCTGGGCATTGGCTGCAGCCTTCAGCTGCACTCTGGGCGAAGATAATAAACCCTCTTCATCATTGGCGATGATAATATGAATTGGTTCATCTATTATCTTATTGGCTGCTACTTCGATTTCTATATTCTGTGAGTAGGTTGCTTTGTTAAGAGCCGCGAAAATTTCTGCTTCCTGTGATGTTTCAAAAGAGCTCTGCGAGGCCTCAGTACCCACCTTTATCTGCAGTTTTTCGTTCTCGAGGGCCGTTGAAACCTCTGCATTGAGCACGCCATTCACAATTACAATGGTCTGGCTGCCCTTGATCTCTGGCAGAGGCAGTTGGCTTTTTTTACCTGTAGGTAATTGAAATTGCCCCTCGATGATCGATGTCAGCGATGTATAACGCCAGTCTTCATGGCGACTGGTAGGAAAGCCCAGCTCATTAAAGCGGGCTACAGCGCTGGTTCTGAATGCCTCGTTATTTTGCGGAAGCTGCAGGCTGTCTAAAAAGTTTTCTGAGCTGAGAGTGGTGTTCATGGTTTAAGACGCCTTCTGGGTAAGAAAGTCGTAGCCCTTGTCTTCAAGCTCGAGGGCCAGCTCTTTGCCACCTGATTTTATGATACGGCCATCATGCAGTACATGTACATGATCGGGCACGATATAATCAAGTAGACGCTGGTAGTGCGTTATGACCACGATTGCATTATCATCTGACTTATGACGGTTAACACCGCCGGCTACGATGCGTAGAGCATCGATATCGAGCCCCGAATCAGTTTCATCAAGTACGGCTAACTCTGGCTGCAGTAGAGAAAGTTGTAAGATTTCATTACGCTTTTTTTCACCGCCTGAGAAACCTTCGTTGAGTGAGCGGTTGATAAACTCAGGGCGCATTTCTATTTCTGCCATCTTCTCTTTAACCAGCTCCATAAAGTCGAAGGTGTCTAGCTCTTCGAGACCCTGGTGGGCCCGTTTTGCATTCAGTGCAGACCTCATGAAATAGGTGTTATTCACCCCGGGTATCTCAACGGGATATTGAAACGCTACGAAG
>CAZHLC010000142.1:0-8217 GCA_964532545.1 uncultured Leptospiraceae bacterium
CTTCTGCAGCTTACCAAAGAGTATCTCATCGACTATGGGGTCTTTGAGTTTTTCTTGAATAAGACGATTCATGGGCCGGGCACCGTAGGCCACATCATAACCATGCTCGGCGAGATACGCAAGGGCGCTTTTCTCAAGCTTGATGCTGACCTTTTTGTCTTTCAACTGGTCTTCAAGCTCGCCGACGAACTTGAGCACAATCTTTTCAATGAGCTCGGTGCTGAGATGACCAAAGACCACCACCTGATCGAGACGGTTACGAAACTCAGGTGAAAAAACATTTTTCACCGACTGCAGGGGGTCGCCCATCATCTGGGCGCCTTCGCCAAAACCTATTTTCTTCGAACTCATTTCTCGCGAGCCTACGTTTGAGGTCATCACCAGAATGATGTTGCGAAAGTCAGCCTCTTTGCCGGTGGCATCAGTGATGGTGGCATGATCCATAATTTGCAGCAGGGCGTTAAAGATATCGGGGTGACCTTTTTCAATCTCATCAAGTAAAAGTACAGCATGGGGATTTTTTCTCACTGCATCAGTCAACAGAGCACCCTGATCAAAACCAACATAGCCCGGGGGTGAACCCAGTAGACGTGAGATGCTGTGCTTCTCCATATATTCGCTCATGTCAAAGCGCAGCAGTTCAATACCCAGCTGGGCGGCCAGACGACGGCATAGTTCGGTTTTGCCCACACCGGTGGGGCCAACAAAAAGAAAAGAACCAATGGGTTTTTCGGGGTGGCCTAACCCGGCCCGGTGCCGCTTGATCGAATTCACCAGTGAATGAATGGGCTTTTGTTGGCCGAAGACCACTTTATTAAGGTCATCTTCGAGACTCTGCAGATTGCTTTTTTCACTCTGTGAAACTGAGGCCACCGGTATCTTGGCCATGCGGGCCACCAGCTTCTCAACGTCTTGTACAGACACAGTGCGACGCTTTAGGTGATAGATACTGACTGAGGCGCCCACTTCATCGATCACATCGATGGCTTTGTCGGGCAGGCGGCGCTCGCGTAGAAACTTGGCTGAGAGGTCAGCCGCTGCCTCAATGGCCTTCTTGCTATAGGTTACATTATGATACTGTTCATAACGGTCTTTCAGGCCATTAAGAATTTTCAGGGTGCTGTCACGATCTGGTTCATGAATATCAATTTTCTGAAAGCGCCGGGTCAGGGCCCGGTCTTTTTCGAAGAACTGTTTGTATTCTTCAAAGGTGGTTGAGCCAATACAGCGAATTTTGCCCGACGCCAGCAGGGGTTTGAGAATGTTTGAAGCATCCATCGAGCCGCCATTAACAGCGCCTGCGCCTACAATATTGTGTATCTCGTCTATAAAGAGAATGGTTTTCTCTTCACTGCTGAGAGCTTTAATGATACCATTAAGTCTTTCTTCGAAATCGCCTCTGAACTTGGTGCCGGCCAGCAGGGCCCCCAGATTCAGTGAATAGATTTTATAGCCCAGTAGCTTATCTGGCACTTCACCGCTCACAATGCGGGTAGCCAACCCCTGGGTAATGGCGGTTTTGCCAACGCCCGGGTCACCCACATGCACCGGATTATTTTTCTGCCGGCGGCAGAGAATTTCAATAGTACGCTGCAGCTCGGCCTCTCGCCCAATGAGAACATCATAGGCATCTTTGCCCGCTTCTTCTGTCATATTCTCAGTAAAACGTTCAAGAAAACTTTTCTGTGATTTGCCGCCCGAGCTGGGTTCGGCGGTCTCTTCTTCTATAAATTCGTCGTCTACATCGAAGGCCTCGGCTCGAGACACCCCGTGCGAAATAAAATCAAGAACATGCAGTTTGCTTACACCCTGCTTCTCAACGGTGTAGCGGGCGAAACTGTCTTCTTCTTCAAACAGGGCTACCAGTACATCGCTGATCTCAAGTTCTTTTTTCTCGGCAGAGTGAACGTGCACGATGGCTTTCTGCAGAATACGCTGAAAGGCTACGGTTTGAATGGGGCCCTCTTGCTCGTCAGTAGCCTCTTCCATCTCATCAAGGTATTCGCCCAGCTCATCGATAATTTCATCAACATTGGCGCCGGCATTAAACAGTATGTCTGACCCATCTTCTGAGCGGGCCAATGAATAGAGCAGGTGCTCAAGGGTTAGAAACGCATGGTTGCGCTGCTGTGCCTCGCGAAAGGCATCGTTTAGAACTATTTCGAGTTTTTTGTGTATCATTCAGCCCTCATGCTGCAACGCAGCGGAAAGCCAGCTTCTTTGGCCTTCTCATGGCAAATTTGAATTTTTGTTTCTGCGATCTCACGGGTAAAGACGCCGCAGAGGCCCTGCCCCTTACGATGAACATCAAGCATAATGTTCTGGGCTTCTTCAGAAGCCTTATTGAAGACAGACATGAGCACATGCACTACAAAATCCATCGTAGAGTAATCGTCGTTATGCATGATTACCGCAAACATGCGGGGCTTTTTTACGTCGGTATGATCGTGTACCGCTATGCCTGTATCTTCAGTTTCTCTGGGCATGGCCTTTTACTAAGAGTACAAAAGGCCCTTTAGCTTGTCAATAATTCTGCGGTATCGAGTGAAATTGTGACCGGGCCATCGTTGAGCAGGGCCACTTTCATATCGGCCGCAAATACACCCGTTTTCACCCTGCCTGGCAACTGACCTTCAAGGTGGCTGACGAACTTTTCATAGACATCATTGGCCAGATCAGGCGGGGCGGCCCGGCCGTATGACGGGCGGTTACCTTTTTTACAGTCAGCAAACAGAGTAAACTGTGAAACCACCAGGGCCTCGCCCCCCACATCAAGCAATGAATGGTTGAACTTGCCCTGTTCATCATAGAAGATGCGCATATTAATGATTTTTCGGGCAAGATATTCGATCTGGGGCTGGCCATCATCAGGGCCAACCCCCAGCAAGATCAGCAGACCTTCACCTATGCTGCTGTGCAGTTTACCGTTAATGGTAACCGATGCTTCTTTTACTCTCTGTAGTACAGCCTTCAAGGTAGGTTAGCGGCCATTTAATGACCAGTTGTATTTTATTGTCTGAATTTTATATCCAGTGAAATCAACTTTTTTACCTGAGTACTTGTTGTAAAACTTAAATGCATCACCAAAGTCTTTTTTGTACCACGAAAACAGCTCAACCAGGTGCAGGGTTTTATTAGCTTTATCTACCTTTACAAACCTTTTATTGTTGAGATATTTTTTCGTTTGAACCCGCAATCGCCAGCTGAGGCCACGACCAGTATAGGCCTTACGCAGCAGTGGCGGGCATGAATACGAGGCACAGTTGAGGGCAAAGTGCACCAGCCCGTTGCGAAACCGGGGCAGAATTATTTTTTTCTCGAGATCATCAAGCGAGCGGGCCCGGCCCCCTAGATAAAATTTAGCTTTGAAAAACCCGTTGTTAGCAAATTTAGTCATCACCGACTTCATAGGATAATTATTCAACACCTGATACACGGTGAGAGCATTGTACAGGTTAATATAATAGGCCAGCTTCTCATTGCGGCCTCTTAAAGATGAAACCTTGATTGAAAGCAGATATTTGATGTATTCAAGTACCACCGTTTTTTCTTTTCGCCCCTGACGGTATTTGACCCAACCGTTGCTTCTTACGTACTTTCTCAGCCAGGCATTCCACATAGAGTTGTCGACCTTTTTAACCTTGATGGTCTGGGCCGGCTTCACCCTGGTAATAAAGCGAGCCTCAAGCGAGGCAAATGAAAATAGAAATAGTAAAATCGCAAGTTTCTTCATAACTGTTTATTTAGACGCGTCAGGGGGCCAAAGGTTACTGAAAGTTCTAGCTAACAGGTGGTTGAAAACAACCTGCAGGAATGGTGTTGAACCGAAAAAGCGGGAGACAGGCCAGCGGCCGCTTTAGCCGTCGGCTCTGCGCACCTCCTGTGGCCGCCGGCTCAGCGGTCATCGTGACCGCAGAGAAGCATTTTTCGCAGAACCGTCGGGCGTCGGCGCTGCTCGGTGAGCAACGCTCAGCGACCCACCGGGCGAGGCATGCGGGGCCGAGCGCTTATTCGGTTAATTTTCAACACCATTCTAATAAAGAAGAGTAAATTTCACATAGGGAATAACATAGGTATACTCAACCTGCTGGCCAGCATCGGTTTTAAACTGGGCAAAATCGAGCCAGACCCCGGCTGAATAGTAGGCCGAATTGGGGCTGGGATTTTCAACCGGCCCAAGGGGGTCGAAAATCAGCTCAAAGCGGGCCCGGCCCTGCAAATACGATTTCATATTACGGCGCCAGACACCCAGATTGAAAGAAAGATGATAAAAGGCCGCCACATTCTTGCTGAAGAACCAGTAAATACTGCCCAGCGGGGCCACATAAACAGTATGGGTGCCAGGGCTGAACTGTTTCGATAAAAAACCCTGATGGCCCAGGCCTACCCCTGCCAGAAAAGCAAAATCGCCCAGCTTACCTATGCGATACTGCAAATGCAGCGAGGTGAAAGAGAAGCCATAAACTTCGTTATCATTGAGAAAGCTGCGATCGGGGTTGTAGTAGTTACCAACATTGGTAAGATCAGATACCAGCATGATCTCAGTGAGAATGTCATATTCTTTGGCGGCACCCTGAAAAACAAAAGGTAATTTTACTCTTGTGTTATTATTCTTACCGTCATCAATGAGACTCTCGCCACTGCGCCAGCCCACTGCAATATCGAGCCCCAGAAAACCGTCACGCACCGGAATCGCAAAGAGCAGCTGGCCCGGTAGCAACAGCAGAAAGAGAAAACGCAGCATGTTATTTGATAATAACAAATTCAGTGCGTCGATTCTGGGCCCGGCCTTTCTCGGTTTCATTTGAAGCAACAGGTTTTTCATCACCATACCCTACTGCTTTTAATCGGCTGGCTGCGACCCCACCCTTAACCAGATATTTACGCACCGACTGGGCCCGTTTGCGCGAGAGTTTCTTGTTATAGGCCTTACCACCGCGACTGTCGGTGTGACCACCAATCTCAAGTTTAACGTATGAGTTCTTTTTCATCAGGGATACTAAACGATCTAAGTCAAAACGGGATTCACGCAGAATACGGGCACTGCCCCTCGCAAAGAAGATGTTATTCAGTGTTAACTTGCCGGGCTGGCCCAGGGCCACCATGGCAAAGTTTTTATTAATCTCACGGTAGTGTTTTTCTTTACGCAGATCAAAATATGCTGAGATAAAATAGAATCCGCCGGCTGAAACGACCACCCCGTAGCGCTGGCCTGAGTTTAAAACAAATGAGTAACGACCCGCCCGGTTGGTACGTTTGGCCGCAACCACCTTACGCTTTTTTAAATCGATAATTTCAATTTTCGCCCGCACCGGTTTTCTGCTGGGTACATGAAACACCTTACCATTGACCAGGGTTATGCCCTGGGGGCCTAAATCGGGGGGCAAAGGCACCTGATAGATATCTTCGCCACCAAAGCCACCGGGCCGCTCTGATGAATAGTAGAGAAACTTGCCTGAGCCGGGTATGCTCACAAACAAATCATTGCCAGGCCCGTTTATTTCAGCACCCAGATTAACAGCACGCCCCCAGCGACGCCCCCGCTTTCTACTGAGATAAAGATCATACCCGCCGCGACCACCACGGCGCTTGCTTGAAAAGTACAGGGTGCGACCATCAATGTGAATAGCCGGCGCGGCCTCATCATTACCAGAGTTGACCGCCCGGGGCAGGCGACGTGGCTTTTGCCAGCGATAGTTCACCCGTTTAGCTACATAGATACCATCTTTGCGGGTGAAGTAGAGAGTTTTGCCATCGGGCCCAATCGACGGAAAGGTTTCGCGTTCACTGGTATTGATTGTTTTGGTAAGTTTAAGGGGTTTCTTCCATACTCCGTCGCGCAGGCGGGTAAACCAGATGTTCATGTCTTCACCGCCATTAGGCCGGTTTGAAACAAAATATAACTTCTTGCCGTTTGATGAGAGCGAGGCGTGGCCGTCAAAGTAGTCTGAGTTAACCCCCTCGAGAATGGCCGGCGCCGTCCATGTTCCGGCATCGGTTCTGTAAGAAACCCAGAGATCCCAGTTTTCTTCGCCGGTGCCCCCTTCAAGAGCTTCTTCGCCACCCACGATGCGGTTACTTTGGTAGATAATCACCCGGCCATTACCCGATATGCAGGGCATCGATTCATCGTATTGTGAGTTGATGGCCCCACCCAGATTCTGCGACTGGGCCCCACCGCGGTGAAATTCTTTTTTCTTTGCCTTCTTCTTTGAATGCAAACCGCCCGCTACTAGCAGAGCGGCCACCAGCAACAGGGGGCTAAGTCTGGTAAAGCTCACCAGGTTTACCGTCATCGTTCAGAACTTTTTCTTGAATGGGTTGATAAATGATTTCGTCTTCTTGAGGCGTTTCTGTCTGAGGTTGCGGCGGCGCGCTTTCAGGGTCTTCTTCGGCAAACTCATTTAAAACTTCGGCAGGCGATTGCACCGAATTTGCCAGCTCATCGAGTTTTTTTTCATATTCGCTGATACGCTCTGAAAATTCACCAGCCTTTTTTTCACTGTCAGCAAGGCGCTTCTGCAATTCGGCCAGCTCTTGCTGGTGTTTTTTCAGCTCGGCCTCGGGCACACCGGGTTCAGGGCGGCTTTTGACCTCTTCTTGCTGCAGCACCTCGAAGTACTTACCCTCGGGGCGGTCGAAACCAAAGTGATTACGCTTCCACATACTTTTAATAAATCGGCCTGATTGGGGGCCCGGGTCAAGATATTTAAACAGCTCAGAACAAGCTGTCAACAGATTGCCAGGCTCAATCGGGGGCGGCAAAACCAGACTGGCGATCAAGCTGGGCGCTCTGCTTAAATCGCTGCAGGCCCAGCTCAACGATTTCATTTACCAAATCAGGGGCCTCTTTGCCCGAGATCTGCCACAGTTTAGGAAACATACTGATCGAAGTGCAGCCCGGGGCCGTATTAATCTCGTTGAGCAGCAGCTCGCCATTGTCTTTATCAAGAAAAAAATCAATACGAGAGAAGCCCTCACCCTGCACCGCTGCAAAGGCATTTTTGGCCAGGTGCGAGGCTGCCGCAGCGATCTCAGCAGAAATTTCGGCCGGCATCTTCAGGCTGGCCCCCTCGGCATCAAGATATTTGGCTTCATAAGAATAAAACTCATGATGAGGAATGATTTCACCCAGAACCGATGTTTGGTAGTGAGGGTAATTTCCCAGAATTGACAGTTCAAGTTCGCGTATGTTGCGGCCTTCTTCGACCATCACCTGCAAATCATATTTAAATGATTTCTCAATTGCGTCTTTAAGCCCGGCCGCATCTTTAGCCTTGTATACGCCCACCGAACTGCCCAGACTGCAGGGTTTACTGAAAAGAGGAAAGCTCAACTCGTCACTGAGTTCATTCAGCAGCTGGTCAGCATTGGCATCATACTGGTGCTTCTCAATCACCCGGTACTTCACCTGGCCGATACCGCTGGCTGAGAACAGTTGCCGCATGAACTTTTTATTCATGCAGGCGGCCGAGGCAAAGACGCCGCAGCCCGCATAGGGCAGGCCGTTGATTTCACAGAACCCCTGAATGGTACCATCTTCACCATTGGTACCATGTATCATGGGAAAAACAAAGTCTACATTCTGAGTGCTATCTTTGGCCACCAACTGGCGCTCTGCATTTAAGAAAGATGGGTTGCTTTTGAAGTCGGCAGCGAGGCGGTTCACCTGTTGTTGCAGATGCCAGCTGCCCTTACGATCAATGTAGACAGGCAATACCTGATGGCCCGCAGTTTTTAATGAGCTTTCAATGAATTCGGCTGAGAGGCAAGAGATCTCATGTTCGCTCGAGACCCCGCCATAGAGTAGAAGAACGACCACTCTTACATGTCGATTTCGTCTTCTGATTCGTAGATAGTGAAGAACTGATCGAGCGTTGCAAGTTTAAGAATGTTCAATACTTCGTCTTTGATGTTCAGCAGTGCAAACTTGCCCTGCTTGGTTTTTACTTTTTTCTGGCCAGCAACCAGGGCACCGATGCCTGAAGAATCCATATAGCTGATGCCGTTCATGTCGATGATTAGCGACTTGATGTCTTCAGTATCAAGCAGTTTGAAAATGGCCTGCTTTAATTCGCCCACATTGTAGAGGTCAACATCGCCCTGAACTTCTAGAATCTTGTGTTTACCCAGGTCTCTTTCGCTAATTTCCATAGTTTTCTCTTTGATATGTTGTAAGAATTATTCTCGAATTTATTCATACCATATATAGATTTG
>CAZHLC010000143.1:0-8156 GCA_964532545.1 uncultured Leptospiraceae bacterium
AGCAAAAATGATTCACTTCTCTGCCGACGTGTTAGGCTTATTGATAATCGTATTGAAAGGGGTATTGTGGTTCGAAAGAGCTATGATGAGAAAGATAATTGCACTTTGACTTACCAGTTGTTCGCTCCGCGGCTTAAAACAGCGGTAAATAAGATCAGGCAGACCCGAGAGGCACCAGATCTGAACAAGCCGCTTGAAAAAGAAAGAGCACCAGACCTGAATGATCCAGTTGAAAAAGATAAAGCGCCAGATCTGAATGATCCGATTAAAAAAGAAAAAAAACCAGATCTAAATGACCCAGTTAAGAAAGAGAAACCGCCCAGTTTAGACTAGCATCACAGACTTTTGATAGTCATCCATTATTGATGATATGATCTTCTGCTTATCTTTTTTCTTAATAAGAATTGAATAAATCGCATTCATCAAAGGATACTTTTTTTCATCAAGGTCAATTAAGTTAGGTAAAAACCTTATACCAAATAGACCAGCCAACTCTTTATCGTCGCCTGAAGTTCCCATAAAGAAATCGTGCCCGAACTGGCGGTCACGTGCATCTTGCCCAAAACTGACGAACATCAAGTCTGTCAGCCCAGAGAGACCATCGAATGTTCTTTCTTGCCCACCAAGGGCCACACCGATGCGCTTCATCTCTTTAAAGAGTTCACTTGAAATATGAAAAAGTGAGTTATCACTGTTGCCACCCAGGTTGGTCTCATAGTATCCATCAAGCAGCCCAATGCCAAGCGCATAAATATTTCTCAAGGCGCCGCCTAGTTGAACACCGCGTACATCATATGGGTTCAGTGCCGGTCGACATGATATATAACCGGTGTTAAACAGGTCAACCAGCGGATTAACCAGGCTTGTGTTGATGGCGGCCAGCTCATAGCCGGTGAATTTGCGTTCCATCACCTGCTCGGGATAGTTAGCCCCGGCTAGAGCCGCAAATCTTACAGGATCAATACCATAAACTTTTTCAAGGTCATCAAATATAAGACCGTATTTCGAGCCTGTAAAGCCCTTGATCACATTGATAATCGCACCCTTGCTTTTTTTCAACTGGTCTGCTATCTTTGAGTAGTAGTCATCAATTTCCCACGGCCGAACAGCCTGAATAAACAGGGTACCCTCTTCTACGTCACCGCGATCAGCGGTGAATTCAATATTTGGCGGAAGTTTAAAGTGCGGAAAGTTGGTCTCATCAACTCTTTGCTCATTAAAAACTGCAGCCTTTTCGGCATCGGGAATAAAGATTTTGATGTTTACATCTTTGTTTGCTAGAATCGTGGCTGCTGCGGTTCCGTAGCCAGAGTGCCCGATTACAACAACATTCAACAACGGATCTCTAACGGTTTCGATTAGGGGGGCTTTCGTTTTGCCCGGTATCGCCTTATAAAGGTTGCGATAGCTGCCATGTTTATGCTTGCTCAAATTCTGACCGATGTAGAGTGCAAGGCTATCGATAATAAATTGCTTTTTGTTCGCAACCGTTTCAGGAATATCAAGAGAGTCTATACCGTTAGGCAGCTGGTCTGCTATTTTTGCTGGCAGGCGGCCAACCACGAATGGTCGACCGATGGTCACTTTTCCTGAAACGGCATTGAAGAGAAAAGATTCAGCAGGTAAGATTTTATCTGTGTTTGTCAGCGAAACGGGTAAAATTACCTTATTGCTCACATAGTGATAAACGGTATCGACAAATTTCAAAAGCTTGCCGGTGCGGCTGCGCGTTCCTTCGGGAAACACAGCGATAATTTTGCCTTCTTTTTGCAGGGCCTGGGCCTGCCTGAAAGAACGCATATTTATACGAGTCATTACATCACCCATGGTGGGGTTTTCGGCCATGTCACGCTTAGAGCAAACTAACAGGCTATTAATCATGTATAGAGCAGTTCTGGTGAAGTCTGGTAAAAAAACAAGGCGACCTGCAATAAAGACCATGCTGTCTGCTATCTTGCGGGCCTTGCCACCAGCCAGATAGAGCATGCAATACATTGCCGCTGTATCAAAGTGACTGAGGTGATTTGCTACCAGTGTGATGGGAAATTTACCCATCATGTCAGCAATAAGCTCAATGTTTTCTTTGCCCTCTAACGTAAATCGTGAAAGCAGTGGTTTGAAAAATTCGATCATAAAGTCTCGAATTTCATCATCGCGTTCTGTGTATACGCCAACCTCTTCAAGTGCAGACGGTTCACGAAAAGTCTCCATTACTCTGGGTAGAGGTGTGGTTGACGACATCTGCATGAATTTTTGCAGAAGCTTATGAGCGTCTTTGCGATCTACCCCCAGTTCAACAAAGCCATCGATGTTTTTGTAAAACTCGCGCTGCCACGGGGCATGGGTTTTGCCCTCTTGTATTACCTTCTTTTCACTCATGAAGATAGAGTTAAAAAGAAGCAGGCTATAGTCAATAATATTAATCTGCCTGGTTGAGCATATATGGTTATGGTAAATATCTTGACTTTCTTTTTCAGAGCGTCAGAGAGGATTATGTATAAAAAAATCGCAGTGGTTGCGGCATGTCTTGCTATTGGTATGCTTTCAGCCCAATCGACAAAGCTTAAGTTTGCCGCAGGTTTCGTTGGCGGAACATATTACAAGATTGGCAAATCTCTTTCAAAACTCTCTAAAACAAAAGTAACAACTCTAGAAACCAAGGGTAGTCAAGAAAACATTAAGCTGGTTGCAGAAGGCAAGGCCGACCTTGGTCTTGTTCAACTTGATATTCTAAACAACTCGGTTAAGGTAGGTGATGAGCTTCGTTCTAAGCTCAAGGTGATATTACCAATCTACCGCGAAGAGGTGCATATTCTCAGTCATAAAAAGTATACTTCATATAAACAACTTAAGGGTAAAACAATTTCTGTAGGTTCTTCTTTTTCAGGAACTTCAGAATCAGCTAATATCATTCTGATAGCAATGAAGCTTAAGGGTCGTGTAAAAATTGATCGCTCAGAGACCGGCTTAGCCTTGAAGCGATTAAAGCGTAAAGAAATAGATGCTGTTTTTATCGTGGCCGGTGCTCCCATTGATTTGCTGGCTCGTGACAGGTTTAAGTATAACCTGATTCCCTTTAAAGGCACTGCCCTTGCAATGTTAACAGGGCCATATTTTCCCTATAAAAAATCAACGGTAAAGAGAAAGCAATACAAGTGGCTCAAAAAGAATATTCAGACAATTTCGGTTGCGTCTGTATTGATCGTAAATAGCTCAATGAGTGACGCTCAGGTCTCTTCGTTGGTCAAAAAGATTATCAAGGGTAAAAAGAAATTAGCCAGAAGCCACCGCAAATGGAATGAGCTTAATGTTAAGTATGCCCGCAAGTTTTTGAAAGCGCTTGGTAAGGGTGCTCATCCCGCTGCTCTGAAAGCTCTTTAATTATTCAGGGGCGGCTTCATGGTTAGTCTGAGATTGCTGCTGGTCGCCTTCTTTATTACTTCAGGTTTATCAGCAGAAAAGCTGCTCTTTGACTTTGGGCATCACAGTTCAAAGACCAGGGGCAACTGGAATAACATTATCACCCCAAAGCAAACTGATTTTTTAAGCCGTTATGCACGTGATTCGAGTGGCCGCCGTACCAACGTGCGGCTGCGAATGGTAGACAGCTTCACGGGATATAATGGGCGGGGCTTTATCAGTGAAGACTATGGCCCATACCCAGACACTGCTATGCGAGACTCTTTCTACCTTTCTAAGAAAAGGCCCAGAGCCCGCCTTTCCCTTGAGGGGCTAAAGCCGAATCAACCTTACAAGCTGACTCTGTTTGGCGCGCGAATAGGTGGCGCTGCAGGCCGATTAACCCGGTTTCAAGTTGGTAACCGCGTGCTTAAACTGCAAACTCACAATAATACCGGCAATACCGTGATTTTTGAAAGGGCAAAGGCTGACCCAAGTGGAAGTATAAACATCACAGTATCGCTTGCTAATAATGCAGCCTATGCTCATCTTGGCCTGCTGACCATTGAGGGTGACTTTTTTCGATATGGTCAACCAGTTGTATCTGAGAAACACTCAGACCTTCCGTTGTTAAGCGCAGCAAGCTGGGGTGTTTTAGATGTAAAAACGAAGAAGATGCTGGCGGCCAAACGGCCTGCTATTCAAAGGCAGATTGGCAGTCTAACCAAGGTGATGACCGCCTGGCTTGTTTTACAATACCTGGAAAAAAATCCCAAGGCCATTGATGATGAGGTGGTTGTCTCATCAGCAGCCGTTAAACTGCGTGGAAAGCTATCGAGAGCTAATTTACAGAAGTTTGAGCGCATTAGTGTTAAGAACCTATTGTATGCATTATTGCTTCCTTCAGGAACTGATGCTGCTATTGCACTGGCTGAATATTTTGGCTCACGAATAAACAATAATTCTGATAAGGTGAAGCCTTATGAGCGGTTTGTTGAGGCTATGAACAAAGAGGCCGACCGGCTTGGCCTTAAAGATACTGTGTTTGTAGACCCCCATGGTTTATCGTTTCAAAACGTATCAACGACTGAAGAGCTGGCAAAGCTTTCATTGCTTACTCTAAGTAGCCGCAGGTTCAAGAAAATTGTAGCAACGGTTTCTCATGAGTATGATCAATCGACTAAAATGTCATCGCGCACTTTATATTGGTACAATACCAATAAATTATTGAAATACAAAGGCTATTACGGAATAAAGACTGGCACCACGAAAAGGGCAGGCAATTGTTTGATCGCTGCTTACAAGAATGCTACGACCAATGTTATCGTTTTAATATTAGGGGCGCCTGCAAGTGAAGCCCGATACAGTGAAGCCCGCAATCTGGTACAATGGGCGGTGCGCAAGGGCTTAGCGCGCCAGAACCAGAAGGCCAAAGGCCAATAGGGCCAGTATACCGCCTACTATAACTATAGTAGGCGGTTTTCGGTATTCGGTAGTCTCACGCTCTTTTGGTTCGCGCATGTAGTCGCGATCATAAAGGCCGAGATTGATCAATTCAGATAAAAAGAGCCTTATCATATTCAGCATTAATCAAAAAGATATAGTTGAAGTCTGCTAGCGACATTTTTTCTTCAAGTAAAGGTTCGGCTGATAAACCAGAAGGTGCCGAGACAGACCAGAAGTGCCCCCAGAATAACCCTGTAATTCTCATTCAGGCGATGAAGGCGCAGTATACGGTAGGCTGTGAATAATACAAGTATAAACACAAGCTGCCCCACTTCAATGCCGAAATTAAAGAATAGTAAAGGCTGCCAAACTTTTGCCTGCCTTGATATGAAATCGCCAAGAAATGAAGCGAACCCAAACCCGTGAATGAAGCCGAAAGCAGTGGTTATGACTACATGCCCCAGCGCACTTTCATCTAGCTGCCGGTTCTCGAAGTACCCGTATGAAAAAAGAGCCATACCAAAAATCGCCAGAGCATAGTCACTGCGGTCTGGCAGTGAAAAGAGAGCGGCCAGCAGAATCAGCCCAATTGTATAATGCGATAACAGGCGATTTTGCGATACTGCTGGTTTCAAGGCAACTACAGCGATAGAAAGCCCAATAAAAGCCTCAATTATGGGGATTTTCATCTGAATAACATCGAAGGTAGCCATTAGCAATGAAAGACTATGCCCCAGGGTGAACCCAGTTATGGTCAATAAAAGGTTCTTGCGCGAGAGCCCTAATAGAAGCAGAGAAAGCACAAAGGCAAGGTGGTCAATCCCGCCCAGAATGTGCTCTAACCCAACTGTAAAAAACTGTGAACTGCCCGCGTTCGAGTCAGTTTTTCCCAGTTGATGTTCACCCTGATTTCTGGTGAAAACGAGTGTATGCTCAACGCCAGTAGGTTCAACGATATTAGCAAAGTGAACGTGTGATGGAACCTTTGTCATCAGCGCCGCATACTGGTAAGTATAATGCCCGGTACTTTCGCAGGAAAAAGTAATTCGATAAACAAAAAACTCGCGATTCGCAGCTTGTTTTTGCGGCGCCGTTGCAGTGCAGGTCTTACCACCTCGCTGCAGTTGAATATGTTTCACAAGTTCAGCCTGTAATTGGGTTTCTGAAAAAGTCTGGCGAATATTGGCAGCCGAAATGCGAAACTCGAGGGCGGCTGGTTGTTGATCTAAAAAAAGCTTAGAATACGAATGATTTCTGGTGTGAGCAGCAAGCTGACTCAAACCCAGTAGCAAAATAAACCAGAATCTCATTGCCAATTGATCACAATACGGTTCTTGCGGCGCAATTTGCTCAGATATTCTTTCAGTGCCTGATCGTCACGCCGCTTCATGAATTCGTTGCGCACAAGTCCTTCGACCCTGGCGAAGGGGGGCGCTTCACCTTTTTTCATATCATAGATATAAAAAAGGTGAAGCGCGAGGTTGTATTCGAAGGGCTTAGAAAGTGTGCCCTCTATCTGTCTTATAATAAAAGCAAGTAACTCGGGACCTACGTAATCTCGTAGCTTGGCCAGCGGTAGCAGAGCTTCAGGAATCTCTGCTACCGCTGGCACATGATATTTTTGCTTGGTCTCTTTAAAAGAAGCACCATTCTTAATAAGATTGATAATCTTAATGGCCTTCTTGTCAGCAGCAGCCCTGTCATCGCCAATGGGCAGGCGAATCTGCTTTACCCAGATTTGACTGACCGGGGCAAAGAAAGCTTTTTCGTCTCTGTAAAACCGCTTTAAATCTGTCTTGCTCACAGGTCTGGCCCGGCTTTCACTGATTACGTTCTTGATCATAGACTGGGCCAGAGTTGAGCGCACGGCCCGGTCATGCTCAAGAAACTGCATCTGCAAAGCCTGCTGAATCAGCAGCTCTTCATCGATCATTCTATTGAGTACCTTTTGCCGGCCTGTTTCTGCAAGAGGGGTTGCACGGTCACGACTCAGGGCAGCAATATGGTTCTGATACATCTCTCTGCTAATCGGTGTTTCATTAACCATTGCAATCACATCGTCGCTGAGTTTGATACTCTGGGTAGAAGCTAATAGAGCAACAACAGTGCCCACAGCGATGGCCGCAAGGCTGATTAAGTTCGATATTCTCGGTATTTTGCTCAGGGCATTATTGAGTTTATCGATAATCGACATAGATGGGTGATGACCAGGCCAGCTCTGGCTTTTTCGCAAGGCAGTCGTTTTTGGCATTTTCAAGGTCACAGGGGCGTGTTTTAATACATCTGCCGTTTGCATCATATTCACAACGCAGTTGGGCACCATTTATGGCATTCTTTGCTTCTTGAATGACTCTCGCATAATAAACGGTGTCACGTTTTATGCTGGGGTCGCTAAAGGTCACCTGGCAGCCGTCGGCATTGGGGCGACAGCGAAAAGTCTTCCAGGGGTCTTGAATGAGTTTGCCTACCGGTTCGTTTTTAAAAAGTTGTGGGGTAATTCTGATAATCTCTATTTTCTCGATCAGATTACGTTCTGGGGCGGGGTTATAGCATTCACCTTTGCAGATACGGTCTATTTTTGCTGCACCCATGGCCTTTACGCTATATTCGGGGCAACCTGGTTTCTGCTTGAAAGAACCCACTGCCTTTACTCTGAAGCGTGGGGCCCGCGTAAGCTTAACGCTCTGCCCCATGGGCACAGGCTCGGTGCCTGAATTCATCAGGTCAAACCAGAGCAATATTCGCTCGCCTGACGTGCCGTAGACTTCTTTATTCTTCATTGAGTTCCAGATTGATTTGCGGTCGCGGCCTGGTGAATGAACTGCTATCAAGCCGCCGGTAGTGAAGAATGAGCCCTGTCTTTCTGTTTCAACGTAGAACAGGCGGTGAATCTCAGAAGTGACTGGGTCAATTCGTTTCGATTCGGGTAACTCTTCAAAGGTAGGCCCTGGCAACAGGTGGGCTAGAGCTTCGGGGGGACCCTGAGCGACACTTTCGGTAGAACCACGACGGCTGTAATCTTTATAGCCTGTGCCCGGCCTGGCGAAGTGGTTATCGCTTGAAGCCATGAAGCCAAAGTTAAAGCGTCTGGGGTCACCATTGTTGTCGAAGTTGCTGATGGCGAGAATGTATTGCGCCGAGCTCAGTGGGCGATAATTAAATGACGGTAAGAAGCAGTCTTTACACTGGCCTGAATCGAGCCAGTCAGTTGGTTTTGCCCCTGGTACCGTAAGGTGGCCTGGTATCAAGGCATCAACATAGTTCTGGCGGGCCACTTCGGCGCGCTTTTTGCATTCTGCCTCGGCCGCGCC